>JAYSZC010000027.1:0-2380 GCA_043738235.1 Lewinellaceae bacterium
AATCGCTTCATTTCCGAGCGGATGAATATAAACCCTCATCAACCCTTATAAACCTTCATCAACCTCTCAACAATCTCAACCTCTCAACAAACTCAACACTCACAACCGTTTAAACATTTCATTATGCAAAAATTCATTTTTGTTTTCGCCGCTTTGTTTCTGATGAGCAGTTCGGCTTTTTCGCAAAAACTCTTCACCCGTGATGCCAAAATAAAATTCAGTTCCGATACGCCGCTGGAGAAAATTGAGGGCCTCAATAAAAGCGGCACCTGTGTGCTCGACGCCGCAAGCGGCAAAATGGAGTGGAAAGTACTGATCAAAGGTTTTCTGTTTGAAAAAGCCCTGATGCAGGAGCATTTCAATGAGAATTACATGGAATCGTCCACTTTCCCCAATGCGCAATTCAAAGGCCAGATCAGCAACCTGAGCGAGATCAATTTCTCGCAGGATGGCAAATACAACGCCAAAGCAAGCGGCAAACTGACCATCCACGGGGTGGAACGCGACGTGAATGTGGAAGGCACGGTGAAGGTATTGAAAGGCAGCGTCGAAATCCTGTCCAACTTCGTAGTGAAACCCGAAGATTATAAAATTACGATTCCATCGCTGGTAAGAGATAATATTGCCAAGGAAATCAAGGTAACGGTGAGCGCTGTGCTCCAACCCTTGAAATCCTAAATAGTTATCAGTTATCGGTTATCAGTTATCAGTTATCAGGTTTCAGGCTGGAAGACATTTGAAGGGTTCATCCTTTTCCCTCTACCAAATACTTGTTGAGTTGTCTTGTCCGGCGTGGGGGAAAAGGATGTACCCTTCGCACTCCTTCCAGCCTGAAACCCGATAACGGATAACGGATAACGGATAACTATTAACCGATAACGGATAACTTATTCCTCAGAAACCGCAGCCAATTCCCGTGCAGCACATTTTCAATATCTGTTGCCGAATACCCGCGGGCTGCCAGCAGCGGCTCTATTTTGGGCAAATCGGCAATCGTTTCCAGGTCGTACGGACATTGCTCCTTGCCGAAAGCGCCGTCCAGGTCGGAGCCGATGCCCACATGCAAGGCGTTTCCGGCCAGTTGGCAGATATGGTCGATATGCCCGACCACCTTGTCGAGGTTGCAATCCATCGTTTCAGGCGTCGATACCTGGCGCACCCAGCCGGGTACCAGCATCCAGGCATCGAAGGCTGCGCCGATGACGGCATCGCGGCGGATGAGTTCCCGGAGTTGTTCGTCTGAAAATTGCCGGTTGTGCGGCACCAGCGTTCGGCAGTTGTTGTGGCTGGCCCAAACGGCGCCGTTAAAATGATCCATTGCCTGCCAAAAAGCGTCGTCGCAGAGGTGCGTGGCATCCAGGATCATACCCAGCGATTCCATTTTTTTTAATAAACCCAGACCGGCCTGCCCCATTTTGCCGGTGGCATCGGTTCCGTTGGCGTATCGTCCGGGGCCGTAGTGTGCCGGCCCGATGGCCCGCAACCCGTAATTCCAGGCAGTTTCAACATGATCCAGCGTCACCAATGAATCAGCGCCTTCCAGACTCAGGATATAGCCGACGGGTTTTTGCCCGTTCGGCGAGCCGTCGTTCCACAAAGCCAGGTGTTGTTCGAGAGAGTGCAGGTCGGTAATCTGCACCATTTCACTTGCCGCTTCCATGGCTTTGTACCAGGCTAATTGCGCCTGTGTGTGCGCCCAAGCCTGTTCGGGCGAATGCCAGCCGGGCAGCGGATTATCAGGCGCGACATAGCGGGCAATCTGTGTGGCGACCACCAGACCGATCTTTCCCTGGCGCAGGGCAGGCAGGCAAACGGTCGCTTTGGCGCGGTCGGGCTTGTCGGTCAAACCTTTTTCCCGGGCGTTGATGCGTTCGATGGGTTGCCGCAGGTCGCGGTTCCATTCCATGGCGTTCATGCTGAGGTCGAGGTGTGCGTCGATGAGGAACATGATTTATAAGTTGTTTTTAGGTGTATGGGTCGGAAAGGTCGATTTCTGCCGGTTTTGAAATGCCCAAAACGATACTGTAAGCACGACTCATTTGTATAACAAATCCAGGTTGTGACCCATGGCCCGGACTAACAGGTGATTTTTCTATCGCGCGCAATCGTGCGCCATTCGCCTGTAATCTTGTGATTTTCAACAGTATGTGCCCTTTCATACAGCGCTACGGTCGGACAGATATGAAATGGAATGCCGTACAGCACATCGCCGATTTTCCAGGAATGACCAGCCCCGGCTTCCACTACCAGGTGTTCCTCGCTTTGTCCGACAGGTATTAATTCAGGCGCATCCGGGAAAAACACCCGCTTGTCAATGGGATTCTCTGCTGCAACGGATTTATGACCCAGGTCGAGACATAATTTACCCGCATCCGGTAAA
>JAYSZC010000028.1:0-5888 GCA_043738235.1 Lewinellaceae bacterium
ACCCCCGCGCTTTAGCCGGGGGAATCGAAGGAACCAAACCTAACGGGGTTTTAACCCCAGATCACTCATTTTGGGTTAAAACCCATCTGTGTTTGTACCGTTCATTTCCCCCGGCTAAAGCGCGGGGGTTAGTCAAATCGTGAACTTGTTTTTTAAGCGTTACTAAGATGGGTATATTTTTTTCGCTTGTGACACATGATCACAAAAAGTGAAAAAAATAACCTACCATGAACAAACAATTCAAAATTGCCATCATCGGCGGCGGCGTTTCCGGCTTGTCGTTGGCGTACTTTCTGCATTCAAAAAACATTGATTTTGTTCTTTTTGAAAGAGAACAACGATTGGGCGGCAATGCGCATACCCGAAAAGTGATCCACAACGATAAAGAAAAATATGTGGATATGGCTGTCAATGACTTTAACCCGCGAACATACACGCAGCTGTCAACCCTGTTACAACAAACCAATTCTGCTGCCGGTCAGGTAAATGTAAACACTACATTTTTTTCACCGAGCACTTTTTTATATAAAGAAAGCGAGCTGGCAGATGCTGAATTGGTTGAAAATATCGGCAGATTCAAGCAGGAGGCCATGGAAGTTTTAATGGATAAAACGTTCAGACAGCACAGCGTAAAGGAATATTTTGAAGAAAAAGGCTATTCGCCGAAGTTCCTTACGGAATATCTGTACCCGCGCATCCAGGGGTTGTTTTTTTATCCTCCACAAGGTTTGGATTGTTTGCCTGTTTATTTTGTAATGAATTTTTATGCCTTGCAAGGTGGTTTTAAATACAAGCAGGCGCCTACATCCACCCGGTTTAATTTTAAAAACGGCGCGGGTAGCTGGATAGAAAACCTTGTAAAAGCAATTCCCGCTGAAAAAATCCTGCGGGCAGAAAGTCCGCAAATCGTAAAAACCGAAAACGGCTTCAAAATATCCTGCTCGAACAAGGATTTTTTTGTTGACAAATTAGTTTTCGCCTGCCACGCAGACGATTTGTACAACAATTACGCCGGGGTGCTTTCTAAAAAACAGGGCCGGATACTGTCCAGGATAAAATACGCCAAAATGTTGTCTGTGGCGCATTGCGATACCACATACCTGCCGGTGCATAAAAATGATTTTTCGGCCTATAATTGTTTAGTAAAAGATACCTCGGGAGATAAAAATACCAATTACACCATTACCTATAATTGCAACGAACATCAGAATTTGTCCAATGGCGGCAGGAACAGCGACGGTGATGACGACTATTTTTTCGTCACCGTCAATCCTACCCGGAAAATTGAAGATAAATATATTCTGAAAGACACCAACGGGGCGCCGCTGGTAAAGGAATTCAGCAGAAATATCTGCGATTTCGACTTGTTGCAATCACAAAAACAACTCAAATCCCAACAGGGTAAAAACAACGTTTATTTTGTCGGCGGTTACACAGACGGCATTGGTTTGCATGAAAACTGTTTAAGCCAAAGTGCCAGGATAGCGGATATCATTCACAAAGGCAACAAGGCCGTCTCAAAAGGTTGATAAAGGTCTCATGCACTGTTATTTAACCTGTTCGTGTATTTTTTTCGGCTGGATATTCTGAAATATTTCGAAGGCTGTTTTTTTTGTTTTTTTGACATCCGACTGTGTGAAGACAAAATTGGAGATGTAGCCTTTGATTCTGTGACCGGTAAACTTTTGCATCAGGTCGATCACTTTGTCTTTATCACGCAGACTGTAGGTATTGAAGAAATGTCGAAAAAACAGTTTCCCCCCGCCGCGGAGGCTTGTTTTTTCCACGGTTAAGGCATTTTCTACCAGGATACCGCATATCTGGTTGATCGACATGGTTGCCAGCGCGCCGGTCAGGTATTGATGCAAAATTGGATACCATTTGTCGTTTCCGTTGTTTCTTCCGAATCGATACTTTCCAGTTCCGCATCCTCCAGCGCATGGATGATATTGATTAGCGCCAGGTTGATCCTGTTTTTGTCCTCGATAAATTTCCCGATTCCCAGGCGTTCATTGCGTTCGATTTCCTGAAAGTTAGAGGACAGGAGAATGACCTGACTCAAATAATCCTTGATGTCTTTTTCTTTCAAAATGCGGAATAACTCGTCCAAAGCCCTGCCCGTTTCCGCTTTCATAACATAGAGCTGCAGGGTTTCGATGATTCGAAATTGTTTCATTTATCGCCGGTTTGGTTGGTTTTTTCTAATGCTTATAGTCAAGTTGAAGTGATTTGGAACAATTTGATGGTTTGAAGATATGTTCACCAGTCAGTTGAATATCGTCTTCGTTCAAAACCACGCTGCATTGACAATAACAGCGATCAAAGATAAACGAAATTGCAGAATACCGATACAATGCGGTTTAATACGGGGTCAGCTGGGTTTTCGGCGGCATCGCAGATAGATACAGGCGCCGGCGTTTGTTGTGCAGGCCCCATTAGATAAATTTTTATGTAAAAAAAGTAACTGGAGATAATAAATTTTATCTTTTATTTGTCGGCATTTTAAAACTTGATGAACGAAACGAAACATGGAAACTTATTTTCACCAACTCAAAGAAATGGCGTTTGCCTATGCTCCAAACGTAGTATTGGCGCTCCTAACCCTTATTATCGGTTTCTGGATTGCCAATAAAATCTCGCATGTCCTTTCACTTGCCTTGCACAAACGCAAAGTGGAGGAAACCGTAATACCCTTCCTTGTTTCCATTGTCAGTGTTCTGCTAAAAGTAATGGTACTGATTAGTGTAGCCGGCAAGTTTGGGGTTGAAACAACTTCCTTTATAGCATTAATCGGCGCCGCCGGTTTGGCTATCGGACTGGCCCTGCAGGGAAGCCTGGGCCATTTTGCCAGCGGAGTCATGCTCATGGTGTTTCGGCCCTACAAAACGGGGGATCTTATTTCTGCAGCCGGTTATACCGGCGAAGTGGAGTCTATTCAAATATTCAACACCGTTTTGAAAACCCTGGATAATAAACGAATTTTTATCCCCAATGGCGCCATTACCGCAGGCCCCATTACCAATATTTCCGGACAAGGCACTATCCGGGTGGACATGATATTTGCCATAAGCGGCGATGAGGATATTGATAAGGCCCGTTTAACTGTCCAGAAAGTAGCCGATGCCTGTCCGCTGGTTCTAAAAAATCCACCTGTCGATATCCTGGTGAACGGCCATGAAGTGGGTATTACAAAACTCGATGTTCGTCCCTGGTGCAATTCGGCTCATTACTGGGATGTGCATTATTTCATGCAGGAAAACGTGAAAAAACAATTTGTAACGGACGGTATCCGGGGGCCTAAACCGTCTATGGATCTGGCTATTAGCAAGCAAGATTGACGTTTTTGAAAAACCTCTTTATTACAACCATCCCAGGCGCCGGAAAAAAGCAAACAGCAACAGGCAGGAAATGGAGGTGCAAATCAGCACAACATCAAAACCGTATTCCCACAGAAGCCCGGGCATATACTGGAAATTCATGCCGTAAATCCCGGCGATCATGGTAGGCACCCCGATAATGGCCGCCCAGCCCGCAAAACGTTTCCCTACCTCGCTTTGTGAAATAGAGATCAGGGAAAAATTGGCTTCCAGGGCCGTATTGAGCAATTCGCGGGTGTTATCCACCATTTCATTGATGCGGAGGGCATGGTCGTAGATGTCGCGGAAGTAGGTGCGGGTATCCTCCGGGATCAGGTCGAGGTCGAAGCGCACCAGTTTGTTGCAAATATCAATGAGGGGTGAAATGGCGCGCCGCACTTCGAGCAGTTCGCGTTTGAGGTGATAGATTTGCTCCGTTGTTTCCCGGCTGGGCGCCGCACCGAAAATTTTCTCTTCGATGGCATCCAGTTGGTGTTCGAGGTTTTCCACCACCGGAAAGTATTGATCCACAATGGAATCCATCAAAGCATAGAGTGCAAAAGCCGGGCCTTTGCACAACAGATGCGGCTTGTCTTCACAACGCGCCCGCACTTCCGAGTACGCTAATGAAGAGCCGTGGCGTACGGATACGATGAAATTGCGGCCGATGAAAAAGTGGGTTTCTCCAAATTCCGCGTGGTGTTGCGCATTGATTTGCGCTGTACGCAAGACAATAAATAGCGTGTTGCCGTAGGATTCAATTTTCGGGCGCTGGTGTGCCCGGTGCGCATCTTCTATGGCTAATTCATGCAATCTAAACTCTTGCCTTACCTGATCCAGTATGTCTTCACCCGGCTCATGCAGTCCGATCCAGACAAATCGTCCGGGCAACTGCAGTACCTCGCTGATGTCGCCGAGCGCGACATTGGCTACCCGCCGGCCTGCCAGGTAAGCGGCGGCGTTGACGATAGCGTTCGGATTATTGCCTGGCTTATGCATGATGCGATCACTTGAAGGTATCAAAGTTGTTATGATGCACAGAAAGGCCGAAATATAAGATCAAATCCGGTTTGTTTTGAAAAACGGGGCTTTTAGTTCGTACATGGATTTGTCAATATATACAAGCAGGTTTGTTTCAACCATTTTAGTCTCCCGGCGTTTATTGCCTGTATGAAAAATCTCAACGGAATGACAGCCCTCATCACAGGGGGCAGTAAAGGCATCGGCTACGGTATCGCCGCAAGCCTACTCAAAGAAGGTGTGCATGTGGCCATTACCAGCCGCGACCAGGAAGCAGCGGACGCCGCAGCCCGGAAACTCTCGAAAACAGGCCCGGGCAAGGTCATCGGTATCGCCGCCGATGTCCGCGATTTCGATTTGCAGAAAAATGCGGTGGCCAAAACCCTCGAAGCGTTTGGTCGCCTCGACGTGCTCATCGCCAATGCGGGCGTCGGCCATTTCGCTTCCATCACCGACCTGACACCGGAACAATGGCATGAAACGATCGACACTAACCTGACCGGAGTGTTTTACAGCCTAAAGGCATCGGTGGAGGCGCTTACGGCAGCCAAGGGTTATTTTATCAGCATCGCCAGCCTGGCAGGAACGAATTTCTTTCCGGCTGCCTCGGCCTATAACGCCAGTAAATTCGGCCTTGTGGGCTTTACACAGGCCGTCATGCTCGACCTGCGTGAAGTCGGCGTCAAATGCTCCACTATCATGCCGGGTTCTGTGGCCTCCCATTTCAACAACCACGAGCCGAATGCCGATGATGCCTGGAAAATACAACCCGAAGACCTGGGTCAGATCGTGGTGGATCTGCTCCGAATGAATCCACGCACATTGCCCAGTAAAATTGAGGTGAGGCCGAGTCAAACATCCAAAAAATAAATCAAAAATACACCCGGTACATCAAGTTTGGGAAAAAGCCGAACTGTTTCATGTAGCCGGTATTATTCGGCTCGCTTTCGTCATAAAACTCGGTTATTTTTCCCCTGTTGTTGGTAATATTGTCCAGGTTCAGGAAGATTTCGTGTGTTGTCCGGCGTTTGTTCCATTTGTAACTGGCCGAAACGAGCACCTGGTAAGGATTGTCAAGGCTGTTTTCAAAGGCTTTGGAGTAGTCCCAGTATCGGTTGTTGGCCGGATCGACAGCGAGATTGCCCTGCCCGTCGCGCAACAGGGGAATGATTTTCCTGCCGCCACCAAAAAAGGCTTTGGCATTCAAACCCAGCGTTTGGTTGTGCTTTTTACCAAGTCCCGGAAATTCCCTGCCGCAGAGGATGTTCACCAGATAATTGCCGTTATAGGGCGTATTGCGCTCCCTGCCGTCGAAGGGCGTGTATCTGGATTGGTACAACGAGGCGTTTATCAGAAAATAATAATGCCGGCTGAAAAATTTCTCGAGGGTGAGTTCTACGCCGTAGTTCCTTCCCTTGCCTTGGTTGACCAAATCAACATATTGAAAATCAAGCCCTTCCACAATGGTGGAAAAATAACTCGTGTCTACGTTTTCGATGGGCAGGTTGTACA
>JAYSZC010000029.1:0-5886 GCA_043738235.1 Lewinellaceae bacterium
CGCTCGGCCATTCCTCATTCCTCATTCCTCATTCCTCTAAGTAAGTCTCGCAATGATCGTCTTGTTTCCTTTCACCATTTGGTCCATTTGCACTTCGATGGTAGCATCCAGCGGCAAAAACAGGTCTACCCGCGAGCCGAATTTAATAAAACCCATGTCGCGGCCCTGCTGCACCTGATCGCCTTCACGGATGTACCATTTGATGCGTTTAGCCAGCGCGCCGGCGATCTGGCGCATCAGAATTTCCGTATTTCCCATGCCGTAAACGACCGTGGTGCGCTCGTTTTCCGTACTGCTTTTAGGGTGCCAGGCCACCAGATATTTGCCTTTGTGGTAGCGAAAATAATTGACTACCCCGCTCACAGGATTCCGATTGACGTGCACATTGAACGGCGACATGAAAATGGAAACCTGTATTCTTTTTTCCTTAAAGTATTCATTCTCAACAACTTCTTCAATAACACATACCTTGCCGTCGGCAGGGGCGTATATAATATGGTTGTCGGCAAGGAGCACTTCGCGCACCGGATTGCGAAAAAATTGGAGGAGGATAAGGTATAAAACGACCGACAAAACCAGCACCGGCCAGAACAGGCCTGGAACCAATTCTCCAATAGCATAATTTAACACAACCAGCAGCAACGCAGAAATAGCGAGCAATGAATAACCTTCCTTATGGATTCGAAAAAGCATTTTCTTTTTTGATAAAAAACATGAACTAAAAGCAAACGGGCGGTAAAATAAAAGGATAAAATGGGGAATTACACTTTGAAAGCGCCGCAAAATTAAAAATTCCTATTTTTGTGGCTCATAATCTATCATTTAAGTGTTTTTGTTTTTTGGTTTTTTTGTGTTTTTGTCGGTGCATTGCTTCAGGCATTGCCAAATTTCAGACAATTGACTCACTAAAACACCTAAAAGACTAAAACACTAAAACACTTTTTAATACATGAAAGTAGCAGTTGTAGGCGCTACCGGCCTGGTAGGTTCTAAAATGTTGCAGGTGCTCGAAGAGCGCAATTTCCCGATTTCCAAACTCCTGGTGGTCGCTTCCGAGCGTTCGGTCGGCAAAACCATCAAGTTTCGCGGCAAACGCTACAAAATTGTCAGCATGACGGATGCGATCGGCAAAAAGCCGCAGGTAGCCATTTTTTCCGCCGGCGGCAGCGTATCCAAAGAATGGGCGCCGCGCTTCGCGGAAGTCGGCACGGTCGTGATCGACAATTCCTCTGCCTGGCGCATGGATCCGGATAAAAAATTAGTGGTACCCGAGGTCAATGCCGGGGTTTTGACCAAAAAAGATAAAATTATTGCCAACCCCAACTGTTCAACCATTCAGATGGTGGTAGCCCTGAAACCGCTGCACGACCAGTACAAAATCAAGCGGATCGTGGTGAGTACCTATCAATCCGTCACCGGTACCGGCGTTAAAGCCGTTGCCCAATTGATGCAGGAACGCAAAGGAAAAATCGGCGGCGAACGCGCCTATCCTTACCAGATCGACCTCAACGTATTGCCGCATATTGATTTGTTTACCGAAAACGGCTATACCAAAGAGGAAATGAAAATGGTGAATGAAACGAAAAAAATCATGGGCGACGATTCCATCCGCGTGACGGCCACCACTGTGCGCGTACCGGTCATCGGTGGCCACTCGGAAGCGATAAATGTGGAATTCGAGCGCGATTTCGATCTGAATGAAGTGCGCCGTTTGCTGGCTTCAGCGCCCGGCGTGGTGCTGACGGACAACCCGGCAGAACTGGAATACCCCATGCCATTGTTTGCACACGACAAAGACGATGTATTTGTAGGTCGCCTGCGCCGCGATGAAAGCCAACCCAATACCCTGAATATGTGGGTCGTATCCGATAATTTGCGCAAAGGAGCGGCTACCAATGCCGTTCAAATCGCCGAGTATCTGCTCAAACGGGGCATTTTAAAATTAAAAGTGAAAAAAGCGGCGGCGGCAATCTAATTTCGCCCCTTCATTCGGAACATGGCGGCAGGCGGACGACAGACGGCGATCCTTCCCCAGGTACTGAAATAACTGTAAGCGTCCACCGTCTGTCGTAACACTGTCAATCGCAAAGTAAGACATGAAGAACAAAGTTGTCGTTTGGGGCACCAACGCAGAGAACGAAAAGGTACTTATTGCACTGGAATTGCAGGCAGAAGCCAACAAAGTGATCCTCTACACTTTCCCCGAAGCCCTCGCTCCGGAAGAGTTTGTCAATAAAATGATGGGCGACTGGCGCGATGGCAAACCGGTCGAGTTCCCGGAAGGCCACACTACGCTGGAGCGGGAACTGAGCGTCACCGAAAGCCTGCTGCCCGATGAGCTGAAAGTTGACCGCGGTGATTTGATCCAGCGCGCTCAAACGGAATGGCACTTCGCCGTCCTCTCAGCCAAACTGCACACGGTATACCAGCAGGAACTGGCCGAATTCAAAGAAAAAGTACAGGCCCTGAGCGCTTACGACAGCAAAGTGTGGGACAGCCTGAAAACCTTCTGGGATAAAGTCCAAAGCCAGTCCCGCGAACGGAATCTTTTCCGCGAACACGCCGACAACCTGCGCGACAATATCAATGCCTTGTTCGATGACCTGAAAAAAATGCGTTCGCAGGTGCAAAGCGAATTCATGGAAACCTCGAAAGGCGTTTACGAAGAGTTCAATAAAGCGCTCGAAGACATCGAAGGACGCATCGTCGCCGGCGGCGCCAAACTCAACAGCGTTTTTGAAGACCTGAAACAAATGCAGCGTCGCTACCGCGATGCCCGTATGAGCAACGAACACCGCAACCAGTTGTGGGATCGCCTCGACGGCGCTTTCAAAAAAGCGAAAGAACGCAAATTCGGCCCCAGCGCCAACGAGGGTTCCATCGCCGATCGCCACGAAAGCCGCATGAAAGGCCTCAACGACGCCATCAAACGGATGGAAGAAAGTGTCCGGCGCGATGAAGAAGACCTCCAGTTCCAACACAAAAAAGTCAATACGACCGAAGGACAATTGGAGGCTCAAATCCGCATGGCCAAGATCAAAATGATCGACGAGCGCCTGGCATCCAAACGCGAAAAACTGGCCGAAATGCAGCAGACCCGCTCCGATGTCGAACGCCAGATCAATAATGCGAAGGACAAAGAAGCGAAGCGCGCTGAAAAAGAAACGGAAAAACAAAAACTGGAAGCGGCCAAAGAAGCGGCTAAATCGGAAATTGCCGCATCTATCAAAACCAAAACCGAGAAGGACGACACCCTCTTTGAAGCGGCAACCAGCGTCATCGGCGACCTGTTGATGGATGCGCTCGATACGGCCAAAGCCGTAGCAAGCGTGGTGGCCGAAAAAGCGGAAGACGCACTCGAAAAAGCCGTGGACAAAGCGGAAGAAACCATCGACAAAGCAGTGGACAAGGCCGGAGAAACTTATGAAAAAGTGGCGGACAAAGCCGGGAAAACATATAACAAAGTGGCGGACAAGGCGGGGGAAGCTTATGACAAAGCCGAGGTAACCTATGATAAAATGGCGGACAAAGCCGGAGAAACATATAACAAAGTGGTGGACAAAGCCGGAGAAGCCATGGAGTCGTTCCGCGCCAAAGATGCCGCAGCAGAGGAAGAAATCGTAGAAAAAACGGAAGAAGCGCCAGAATCTGTCGCGCAGGAAGTAGCAGCGGAAAATATGGAATCAACGCTGGAATCTACCGCTGCACTGGAAACAGCGCCCGGCAGTGAAAAGAAAGATATTATCATCGAAGTGGTCGTGCATAAAGAGGATGAAACCCTGGAATCAACGCCCGGCGATGTCGTTGCGGCAGAGGGTGAAGAAACATCCGCAACGGAAGAGGAATCCGAGGCTGGAGATAAAAAGGATGCCTGAGGATTTCCGTTTAGCGTGATCGTTTCCTGGGTGTTCAATTCCATGGAAAGAGTGGGCGAAAGCACCGAAAACCCTTTCGAGGGCGGCGCCAACGATGTGCCTATCACAGCGCTGAGCCGCACGATTGAAATAGACCTGCGCGAAATGCTCGACGAAAAGGATCTGCCGCCTGCGATTGTGGCAAAGAACAATATTTTGTTGTAGATCATTTTAAAAGGTGTCTGGAATCTAGTCACTTTACTACCCATGCTCTACCAAGCGACGGGGTGACTGCCAGTCACTCCGTCGCTACGCTTGGCGTCTGCGTTTTATTGCCGCCGCTGACATCACCTGCATGCAATCCGAAATCGAAAAATTCAAAGAATACAAGGCGACGCTCAGCAACAGTGCGGTGACGGGGAAGATAAAAGTTTGATACAAACCCTTAACTTTGTCAGTATGCAAAAGATTGAAACAAAAAATAACGGCGCTGCCATGAACCTGTCCAGGGTTTTATTTTGGGAAACCAATTACGATACGATTGACTGGGACAAAAACGTGCGCTACGTCATTGAACGGGTAGTGACATACGGAAATATGTCCGATTGGAATGCTATCCGGGCGTATTAGGGGATGGATCGTATCCGCGATGAGATGTTGCAATCACGCGATCTCGACCGCAAAACGCTGAATTTTCTGAGTTGTATTTTTGAAATCCCCAAAGAAAAATTTCGATGCTACAACATCATACAGTCGAACCCGGGACACTGGGTTTATTAAGACAAGGAACTGGAATTGTTTGAAAAAGCCGATTGGTCCGAAGTCAAGAAAACAATCGAAAAAGAAGTCAAAAAAATTCAGAAATAGCCCATACTCTGCCAAACCAACGAAGCTGCCATTGAAAAACGCCTCCGATGTGAACCTGTACAAACACCAGTACGCCATCGGTTCTTCTCTGGTGGGTGGTTTCCTGCTGAATGTTGAACTATCTCCCGTCTCTGTTGTTCGCTGCAACGATGAAGCATTTTACCCAGACAGACATACAGCAATTAGAGCGCTTTTACCGCGCCAACCTGATTAATTCTGTCAGCGGGTACAAACCGGCCAACCTCATCGGCACGGTATCCGCTGACAGTGTTGCCAACCTGGCGATATTCAGTTCCGTTGTTCATTTAGGCGCCGATCCGGCTTTGCTGGCTTTTATCCAGCGGCCCTTGGGTGAACAGGGGCATACCTATCACAACCTCAAGGAAAACGGCTACTACACCATCAATCACGTACACCGGCAGTTTGTGGAACAAGCGCATTATACCTCGGCCAGGTTCGACGCGGACGTCTCCGAGTTTGAGGCCTGTGGCCTGAACGCTGAATGGCTGGCAGGTTTTCCGGCCCCTTTTGTACTGGAAAGCCAAGTCAAAATCGGGATGCGATTTGTACAGGAAATTCCCATTGCGCTGAACAATACGATCATGGTGATCGGCCAGATCGAGCACCTTTTTATCGCAGAACACGCGATTCGGGAAAATGGCAGCGTTGCCCTCGATCAACTGGACGGTGTGTGTATTTCAGGTCTGGAAAGTTATTACAATACTTCTCTCCTGGCGGAATTCCCGTATGCTAGAACATCGGCTCTTCCGGATTTTAGGTAGTGATGTGTTTTTGATACGAATAATGGGTTAAAACTGATCCAATACCCACGAGGTACCTAAAAGCAAATTGATGGTGGTGTCTCTCACTAATTGTACGGGCGCTCTCAACTCACAACTCGCGATTCACGACTCACCACTCACGACTCACCACTCACGATGAAAAAACAAAACCTTCCTGAAAAGCAATGCATCGTATGCGGGCGACCATTTTCCTGGCGCAAAAAATGGGAAAAAGTATGGGAAGATGTGAAGTATTGCAGCGACCAGTGCCGGATGAATAAAACAAAAAAACAGGCTGATAACCAATAACTAATAACGGATAACTACTTAAAAATCTACGTCTTCACCAATTTTCCCGACCGTTGCCAACCTTTTCCCCGGAT
>JAYSZC010000030.1:0-5873 GCA_043738235.1 Lewinellaceae bacterium
TGGCGTCCCCGCCAACAACAAACTGGTGTGTGCATAAATGCGGCATCTGCTAGTACGTTGTTGTTGGCGGGGACGCCAACAACGGCCAAACCCGGTTGAAAATCACCCAAACGCATCCTTTTATCCGAAAAAATACAAACAACGGCGCACCGGCAACCGGCGCGCCTTATTTTTACCCCTTCTACTACTCAACAATCGGGTGCATTTCAAATTGTCGTTGTGGTATATTGACGGGGTGACTTGAAGTCACCCCGTCAATAATCTTGGCGCTTTGCCAAGCGACAATTTGAAATACATCCTCAACAATTTGATTATGCGTCATTTTTTATTGCTGATTTACGTTTTCGCAGGTCTTTTCCTGACTGCCCAAAAACCCATCACACCGGAAGACATTTTCCAGAAAGGCACGTTTGCAAGCAAGGGTGTGCCCGGTTTCAATTTCCAGCAGGACGGCGTACACTACACCCGGCTGGAGGGTTCGGCTATCGTGCAATACGACCTCCGCAACGGCGAAAAATCGGGGCTGATTTTTGACGCCGCCGCTGTGCAATCCGATGCGCCGGGCTGGAACGGCAGCTTCGACGGCTATTCCTTCAGCGGCGATGAAAAAAAGATACTGCTGACAATGGGCACGGAGCAGATTTACCGCTGGAGCAAAAAGGCTGACTATTTCGTGTACGACCCAGCCGGCAAAAAAATGACCCGCTTGTATGAAGGCGCCAAACAGCGCTACGCCGCTTTTTCACCGGACGCTTCCAAAATAGCCTTCGTGGTTGAAAATAACTTGTATGTCAAGGATTTAAACAGCAATCAAACCACCCGCATCACTACCGACGGCCAGATCAACGCCATTATCAACGGCGCCTCTGACTGGGTGTACGAAGAGGAATTTGAACTCTTGCACGCTTTTGAATGGAGTCCAGATGGTAAACAAATCGCTTACCTGCGTTTCGACGAACGGGAAGTGCCGGAAATGACCATGGAAATGTACCGCGGCGGCGAATACCCCGAAGAGGTGACTTTTAAATACCCGAAAGTGGGGGAGAAAAACGCCATCGTTACGGCACACTTGTACGATCTCGCTTCTGCCAAAACAATAGAGATCAATATCCCCGGCCGCCAGGCAGAAAAAGATGACTACCTGCCCCGGATTGCCTGGACGCCCGCCAACCAATTGTGCCTGTCGTGGATGAACCGACACCAAAACCAACAACGGCTTTTAGTGGCTGACCCTGCTACCGGAAATTGCTCGGTCATGCTGGAAGAAAACAACAAGTATTACCTTGATTTACACGACATTACATTCTTGTCAGACGGTTCCGGCTTTGTGATGCAGAGCGAAAAAAGCGGGTTTAACCACCTCTATAAATACGATATGCAGGGTCGGGAAGTGGCCGCTATCACCAAAGGCAACTGGGAAGTGACCAATTTTTTCGGCATCGATGAAAAAAACAAAACTGCGTATTTCCAGGCGGCAGTGGAAAATCCCATGCAGCGCGAATTGTATGCGGTCAAATTGGACGGCAAAAAGCGCAAAAAAGTGAGCGACACCGCAGGATGGCACAGCGCACAGTGGAGCAGCACTTTCGATTATTTTGTCAATAATTATTCCACGGCCAATACGCCGCCGCAGTACGCCGTGCGCAGCCGTTCGGGCGAACTGGTACGGCTGTTGGAAAGCAACGATGCCGTTCAGGGCAAACAATTGGAGCACAAGGTGTTGCCAGTCGATTTTTTCAGTTTTAAAACCTCCGAAAAGGTTGACTTGAACGGCTGGATGATTAAACCCACCGCGCCCGAATACCAGAACCAGAAACTGCCGGTGCTCATGTTTGTGTACGGCGGTCCCGGCAGCCAGCAGGTGACCGACCAATGGCGCGGCGCCAATTACTGGTGGTTTCAGATGCTGGCGCAACAGGGCTTCGTGGTGGCCTGTGTCGACAACCGCGGCACCGGCGGGCGCGGCGAAGAATTTAAAAAAATGACCTACAAACAACTGGGACATTACGAGGTGATCGACCAGATCGAAGCGGCCAAACACCTCGGCACGTTGCCTTTTGTCGACAAAGAGCGCATCGGGATTTTCGGCTGGAGCTACGGCGGTTATATGTCGACCAATGCTATCCTGAAAGGCAAAGAGGTGTTTAAAGCAGCCGTTGCCGTGGCTCCGGTCACCAACTGGAAATGGTACGACACCGTGTACACCGAGCGCTATATGCAAACGCACGAGGAAAATCCCGCAGGATACGAGGACAATTCACCCGTCAATTTCGCCGATCAACTGGAAGGAAAATACCTGCTGATACACGGCATGGCCGATGATAATGTCCATTTTCAGCACACGGCGGAAATGGCGAATCAACTGATTTCCAACAACAAACAGTTCGACACGATGGTGTACCCCAACCGCAACCACGGCATCAGCGACCCCAGCGCCAAAATTCACCTGTACACGCTGATGACGAAGTTTTTGAACGAAAAACTGAAAGGGAAGAAGGAGGGGGAGGTGGCAAAACCTTGAAAGATGGATTCCCACCTTTTCTTCCGCACCGCCCTCCTCGCCTGGGCAGCCACCCACCTGCGGCCTATGCCCTGGAAAGGCGAGCGCGATCCATATAAAATCTGGCTGTCGGAAATAATCCTGCAACAAACCCGCGTGGAGCAGGGACTACCGTATTACGAGAAATTTCTAGCCGCCTATCCGACCGTGACTGATCTGGCAAATGCGCCGGAAGATGAATTGTTCAAACTTTGGGAAGGCCTGGGCTACTACTCCCGCGCCAGAAATTTGCATTTCACGGCAAAATATATTGCGGACGAACTGGGCGGACATTTCCCGGACACCTATGAAACCATCCGGGCGCTGAAAGGTGTGGGCGACTACACGGCGGCGGCCATTGCGTCATTTGCGTACGATCTGCCACACGCCGTGTTAGACGGCAATGTGTACCGGGTACTGGCGCGTTTTTTCGGGATCGAAACGCCGACGGATACGCCTGCGGCAAAAAAAGAATTTACCCGCTTAGCCAATGCGCTGCTGGACGACACGCAGCCAGGCGTGTTCAACCAGGCCATGATGGATTTTGGCGCCACGCATTGCACGCCGCAGCAACCCGCCTGCCATAGCTGCCCCCTGCAAACACAATGTGTGGCTTTTCAGACGGGAAAAGTGAAAGAAATACCGCTTAAATCGAAGGCTTTGGTCAAAAAAGAACGCTTTTTCTGTTATGCCGTGTTCAATGCAGGCGCCGACACTTTTGTGCGGAAACGCACGGAAAAAGACATCTGGCGCGGCTTGTTCGAGTTTCCGGCCATAGAATGGAGCAGCCGCCCGGAACTGCCGGAAGGGCATGCGGCGCGGCGCCAATGGTTGCTGGAGCAGTTTTTCCCCGACGGCCATGCGCCCGATTTCAGCGTCACCCATGTATCCAAACCTTACCGACAAACGCTCACACACCGGCAGGTGACCGCGGTGTTTGTGGAAATCAGTTTGCCCGCATTATTGCCGGAAAATATTGCCGCTGCACCGCCCTTTGCAGGCACTTTGCGGCTGCCCAGAGGCGATTTGAAAAAAAATATCGCAGTACCGAGGCTGATTGATTGGTATTTGCAGGAGAAAGCTGGAACTTTAAGTCTGTTTTGAAAGTGGCCGCTCACTACGGCGCAATAATTTTAATAAAACTCTGAACTTTTACTTTTAAAACACAATTCACAATTATGATTAATAAAGTAACCCTCATCGGCAATCTGGGCGGAGACCCTGAGATTCGCCACCTGGAAAACGGAACCGCAGTAGGCCGTTTTTCCCTCGCTACGAATGAAAGCTACAAAGACAAAGAAGGCAACTGGCAAAAACAAACCGAATGGCACAACGTGGTCGTTTGGCGTGAATTAGCCGACCGCGCTGAAAAACACCTTAAAAAAGGCATGATGGTCTATGTGGAAGGGAAAATTTCCTACCGTAAATACACCGGCCAGGACAGCGTGGAACGCAATGTGACAGATATTGTAGCATCGAACCTGCGTATACTTGAAAAATTGGAAGGTAGCGGTGACAGCCGTTTCCCACCCAGCAGTGATGCACAAATGCGCAGTTCAGGCGGCACTACTATGCCGGCTGACGCACCTCCTGTGCCTGCCGAGGGCGACGATTTGCCGTTCTAACACGTAGTTTTCGAGGGGGAGTGAATTTCCCGGATTATTGACTTTCAAAACAAGCCTCCCCCTCGAAGTTCTTTTTTTATTTCATTTTGTACTTCGCCCGAGCGATGTTCTGGTTCCTGTTTGGCTTATTGTTGTACTTTTTTGTCACTTTGGCCGAACGCGCCTTGGTGGGCGTCTCGCCGCACGAACTGGATCAATTGGGCCTCGACGACAGCGCTGCCGCTCAACGCGCTTACCGCCTCGGGCAGGAAGGCATTCGCCCGGCCCTGGCGGCTTTGTTATTGGCCCGGCTGCTGCTCATCGTATTGCTGGTGGTTACAAGTGTGGCTGCGCTCATACGCTCCGGCCCGGTACACACTGCGCTATACCATGCCGCTTCCTGGACAGATTGGCCCGGATGGTTGATATGGGGCATCGCAGGCTCTTTGTTGTCCGCCTTGTTTGGTTTGTTGTTCTGGAGCATTCAAAAGATTGATATTCAGGGAAATAGCAGTACGCGCGCCACTTTTATACTCCAGCGCCTAGGGCATTTTATCCAGTTCTGGAAAAGCTTGTTCAGCCCTTTTCTAATGCAGGAAAAAGCAGCGGAAGCAGCGGAGAACAACCCCGTTCAGGAGTTGGCCAACCCAACTATTTCCAGCGAAAAAAGGGAAATGGAACTCCTCAAAAGTATCGTCAAATTCAGCGATGTAACGGTCAAGCAGGTGATGCAACCGCGCTCGAAAGTAGTGGGAGTAGATTTCAAAACGACCTTTCACGACCTGCTTGCTATTGTGCGGGAATCTGAATTTTCCCGGCTGCCGGTGTACGATGAGGATCTGGATTACGTGACCGGAATTCTGTACGTCAAAGACCTTTTGCTGCACCTCGATGCTGCCAACGATTTTGAATGGCAACCCCTCATCCGCACCAATGTGATGCTGGTGCCGGAAAGCAAACGCTGTAGCGAATTGCTGGAAGAATTTAAACTGCAAAAAATCCACATGGCCATTGTCGTCGACGAATACGGCGGAAGTGCCGGCATTGTCACGATGGAAGATATTCTGGAAGAAGTGACAGGCGACATCCGCGATGAGTTTGACGAGGAAAGCGATATCCGTTACCGGAAAATAGACGAGCACAACTACCTGTTTGAAGGGCAGACGCTGCTCAATGATGTCTACCGGATAGCAGGGCTGGATGCCGCCATTTTTGACCCGGTGCGTGGCAATGCCGATACCCTCGCCGGGCTGGCCCTCGAAATCCGGGGAGATATCCCGAAAGTGGGCGTGGAAATCCCCTGGAACGGATTTTTACTGACGATTACGGCTGCCGATAACCGGCGTATCTCACAGGTGAAACTCAGCCTGCCCCGGGCCTGATGTACGACTGATCCCTGCTTTTATACCTTCTTTTATACTTCGCGCCGCTAGGTTTTGTGCATGGGCTAAGCCGAGGATACGTTTACTAAACTTAAAAAGTTTAGTAAACGTCGCCAAATCGAATGCACCAAACCTAGCGGCGCGAAGTATAAAGAGACACATTCGCCAATAGGAGACATGAGGGCGGATGTTTTTTTTCATTTTTAGGCAATCCGGGTACCTTCACCTTGAATTGAAGAATAAGTGAAAAGGCAAAATAGACAGCACTTTCTAATGTAAGACATTTACGAGAGGCATCGCATCCGGAACCGGCTAATAAAAGGGGCAGCGCCCCGATGATATTTGTAG
>JAYSZC010000031.1:0-5868 GCA_043738235.1 Lewinellaceae bacterium
GCGGCGGTTCTGGCGTCGCCCTTCATCCGTTTCATTGGATGCCACGGGCTGCAATTCGCCGAATCCGCGAATACCCAGGCGCGAACGGCTTACACCCAGGCTTTTCAGATAATTGTGAACGGATCTGGCGCGATCTTCGGATAGTTTCTGGTTATACGTTTCCGAACCGACGCCGTCTGTGTGCCCGTCGATGAGGATATTCGTTTCATCATATTCGTTGAGGGTAGTGGCAAATTTACGCAGGTTGGTTTTCATATCTGCGGTGAGTTCTGCGGAATTGAAGGCAAACAGCAAACCGGAGTCAAAGGTGACTTTAATACCTTCTCCGACGCGTTCCACATCGGCTATTTTGCCCAGATCTTCTTCCAGTTTGCGTTTTTGTTTATCCATGTATCTGCCGATAGCGCCACCGGCTACACCGCCCACAGCCGCGCCGATAATGATGCCGCCGGCTGTATTGTTGTTCTTTTTGCCGAGCAAACCGCCTATAGCGCCGCCCACTACAATACCTGTGCCGGCCCCGATTGCGGTATTTTTATTTTTTTTCAAAGCCTGGCAGGAGCTGCCGACTGTGAGGAGTACGATCAGAAAGAATGAAATGGGCTTTATCATAACAGGGTAAAAGTTGAGAGGTTGAACATGTTGATGGTGGAGCAGCCCTTGGTTTGTAAGTAAAAGGGCAAAATTGCAAAAGGCAAAAAGCAATGTAAATCAATGAGTTACAAAAGATTTACCATTAATGCGCACAAACATAAAACCTAAAACAAATATCCGAGCGTAAGCGCTACGCCGCGGGTCTGCAGCAGTGGTTTATTGTCGTTGGTGTTATCGGCGTCTTTGTCCAGCAGGTTATTGAAGCCGTAATTGTAGCGCAAGTCAACGACCAGATTGCCCATGCTGACGCCTGCCGCGCCGATCATGCCGTAATTGAGGCGTTTGGTATCGTCTTCCTCGTCGAAAGTAAAGTCGCGTTCCACATCGACGAGTACGGACTGGCCGAGGGTTGTATTGCTGGTGTATTTGCCTTGGAGCGCATATCCGACCCACGGCCCTGCAGCCAAATGGATGCCCAGGCCCTGCCGGTCTTCGTTGCCTATTTGTAGTTTGGCAAGCACTGGTAGTTCCAGGTATCCAATCCGGTAGGTCGTTTTGGTAACGGAGCCTAAAATTTCATAGGTGTTTCTGCCGCCGTTCTGGGTGAACAGGAGTTCCGGCTGGATGGTGATAATATCGGCGATGTTCAGGCCGAATGTCAGTCCCAGCACCGGGGCTGCGATCGAGCGGTTCTCCATATCTTCCCGGGAAATATTTTCGTCTTGTTCCGAGATGGTAGCAAAATGAACACCCGCTTTGATGCCGAATTGTGCCAATGCAGCGGTCGTTGTAACAACGCCGAAAGTGAATATCAAAAGCAACTTTTTCATAGGATCAGGTTTTATTCGTCAGTGATAAATAAACATGTCAATGAGGGAAAAATGAATATCTGATCAAAAAAATTGCTTTTATGGATGTTGTTTTTACGATTATATACGTTTTTTCATGGTTTCTACGGAGTTTGTACCGCTAAGATGTCATGGAGTCCAACTAGGTCAAGCTACTGTACAATATGTGAGCAGGCCATCTTTTACGGATTGTTCCAAGACCTTCCAGCGTTTGACTTGCCGCCGCACCGCATCACTGCACGAGTGTCTTCTGATAAAACCGCCTGTTTTTCAGTAAAAAGAAGGGTCAGTACTCTTATGAAGTGGCCAGTACGAAATTCAGATAATTGTCGCGGTTGATAGTCTGAAAAGTAGCTTCCGGGTAATTTTCGGTCCAGGAATGTGGCGCACGAACGTTTTTCTGGTTGAATTTGAATTCAAACCCTTGCAATTGCCCTCCACTTTCTTCCACATAGTCAATTTCCGCGCCCGTATAGGTGCGCCAAAAATAGCGATTGGCCCCCTCGCGGCGGTAGATTTGGGTTTTCATACGTTCCACAATCAGGAAATTTTCCCAGAGATTTCCGCTGTCATTGCGGTGGGCTATGGGGCTGAAGTTTTCAATGACTGCATTGCGGACTCCAAGATCGTAGAAATAGATTTTATCATGCCGAACAATTTCTTTGCGCAGGTTTCTACTATACCCGGACAGGCGAAACACGATGAAGGCTTTTTCGAGTAAATCTATGTACGACACAACAGTCTCGCGGGCAATTTGGAGTGTACCCGATAATTCATTGATCGACACTTCTGCGCCAATCTGAAACGCCAGCAAACGCAGCAGGTCTCGCATTTTGGGCGGATATTTAACATTTCCAATGGTCAATATGTCTTTGAATAAATATGCCCGCACGATTTCCTGTAAATAATTGACTTTCAATGCCCTGCTTTCAATGGCAAACAGAGCAGGGTAGGCGCCGAATACCAGCCAGTCTTCTAATTGTCGATCCATTTCAAACGGATTCAGGGTTTCGGTCAGTTCGCACAGACCAATAGGCATCAATTGGAATGTCCATGCCCGCCCGGTGAGGGGTTCTTGAATCTTGTTCGCCAACTCAAACGAGGACGAACCTGTGGCAATAATTTTCAGCGATGGCAAATGGTCGTACAGTAATTTCAGGTTGATGCCTATATCTGTTACTTGCTGCGCCTCGTCCAGGAAAAGTAAATCGTAGCCGCTCACCAATTGCCGCAACTGCTGCATCGAACGGCTTGACAGCACAGGTTGATAGTCTATATCGTCGGCGTTGATCGTAAGTACCTTTCCCGGGTAATTTTCAAGCAAGAGGCGTACTAGCGTGGTCTTTCCAACTTGGCGTGGCCCGTATATCACAATAACCCGGTTGTCAAGGCGCATTTGCTCGGAAATCAAGCGTTCGTAGTGGCGACGAATCATGGCATAAAAATGTTTCCTGCAAAAATAGCGCAAATATTGAGAGTTAACCAGCAATATTCGCGTTAATTTTGCACATAATTTTCACATTTACCCATCAAAATCTAAAGTCCAATCAATATCCCATTCGACCGGGGCCTTCAGACGCGCTATTTTTTACTCGCTTCGCAACGAATGGGCAGGATTTGCCAGCGCGGCTTTTAAACTTTGGAAACTCACCGTGAGCAGCGCAATACCCAGCACGGCGACAAAGGGTAATGCAAATTGCCACCATGCGATATCGATCCGGAATGAATACTCCTGTAGCCAGCGCCCCGATGCGTACCAAGCCGGCGGTGTAGCCAGTACAAATGCAAGCAGGATCAGCAAGGCGAATTCCCGGTACAACATCCGCACAATCTGGAGCGCCGACGCTCCCAGCACCTTGTGTATACCGATTTCCTTGGTGCGCTGCGTTGTGGTGAACGAAGCCAGGCCGAATAAACCCATGCAGGCGACCAGAATAGCCAGCAGGGTAAACAATCCGAATACCTGTCCGAAACGCTGATCGGCCTTGTATTGGTCGTCAAAATGCTCGTCCAGAAAGAAGTACTCGAAAGGATTGCCGGGAAAGAATTTTGCCCAACCCTGCCGGAGGCTCGCCAACGTTTTTTGCACGTCGCCGCTAGCCGTTTTGATCGATATTTTGCCTCGTACCTCCGGGCGAAGTTGCAAAATGAGCGGTTCGTATGCTTCCCGGAGTGATTGCTGGTGAAAGTTTTCCGCAATCCCGACGATGCTACAGGTATCGCCCCAGAAATTGATCTGTTTGCCAAGTGCCGCTTCGGGGGCCAGGCCCAGCAGTTTCAGTCCGGCTTCGTTCAATATGACAGCCCTGTTGTCGGTGCCGAATTCTTTGGAAAACGTGCGTCCGGCGGCCAGTTTTAATTCGTAGGCGTTGAGAAAATCATAATCCACCGCGATAACCCGGTATTGTTTGCTGTCCGATTCATCCGCGCCGATGAGACGGATTCCTCCGGCATTCCAGCGTACGGCTTCCCCCGGTACGCTGCTGGACACGGTAATACTTTTGATGCCCGATTCGCGTAGCATTTCCTGTTTGAATGCATTGGTTTGTCGCTCGAACGTGGAGTCTGTCCGAATGGGCGGCGGCTTTAACACCACTGTCTGATCGATATTCAGACCCAGGTTCTGCGCGCGCATAAAACTGATCTGGCGAAATACCGTGAGTGTACCGGCCAGCAGGAAAATAGAAGCGGCAAACTGGAAAACGATCAGTCCTTTGCGCAGGACGACCCCTTCTTTGGAACTGCGCATGTTGCCTTTCAGTACGGCAATGGGCCGGAAGCCCGATAAGACGAAGGCCGGGTAAGCGCCGGACAACAGGGTGCCGCCGGCAAATAACGCGGTCATGGCAGCCCAGAACGGCGCCGAGACCAGCAGCGAAAAAGTCAGCTCCTGTCCCGTAAAAAAGTTGAACATCGGCAAGGAAAAACCAACCAGCGCCAGTGCAAACACCACAGCCACCGCGTTCAGCAGCGCCGATTCCACCAAAAACTGCCGGATCAACTGCCAGCGGAACGAACCCACCACTTTGCGCACCCCTACTTCCCTGGCCCGCCGCATAGCCCTCGCCGTCGCCAGATTGATATAATTTACCCATGCGATGACGATGATAAAAAACGCGATACCCAGCAAAAGGCTTACGGTAGTGCCGTCGCCATTGAGTTCGGCTTCCTCCATATAGTGCGAATACAAATGAATGTCGGTCAGGGATTGGAGGGAAAAACCCACACCTTCTTTGTTATCGGGCTGGGTTTGCGCTATAAAAGCGGGGAATTTGGCTTCCAGTGCGTTCGCGTTCGTCCCGGGTTTCAGCAGCAGATAAGTCAAACATCCGTCCCAGTTCCAGGCATTTTCCGGGTCTCTGTCGGGTTGGTTGTTGGGATTGACCTGTTTCCGGAACGTTTCAAAGGAAACCATCAGGTCGGCTTTCAGGTGCGTGTTGCCGGGAAATTGCTTGAATACACCGGTGATTTTGCAACTCCGGTTGCGGTTGATGCGAATGGTCTGGCCCAACGCCTCTTCTGTTCCGAACAACGTGCGGGCCAGCGACTCGGACAATACAGCGGTATTGACCTCCGCCAGGGCTGTTTGCGGATCGCCGGCAAGGAGGGGATGGGAAAAGACCTGGAAGAAATCCCGGCTGCTGAAATACATTTTTTCGGCCTTGCCTTGCCGTTCCTGCCATTCTACCACAGCCGATTGGCCGCCGGTGAGCTTTACATAGGTCTCCACTTCCGGGAAAGTAGATTTCATCGTATTCCCGACGGCATAAGCGCCCGCGGCCCATTCCGTTGCCAGCACGCCTTTTTCAAAACGGTCTTGTTTCACCCGGTAAATCTGTCCGGCGTTCCGGTGAAATTGGTCGTAGCTCCGTTCATAAGCCACATATTGAAGAATCAATAAACAGGCAGCAATGCCGATAGCGAGTCCACCGATGTTGATCAATGAAAAACTTTTGTCGCGCAGGATACTTCTCCAGGCGATTTTGAGATAGTTGCTAAGCATAGAAAGGGCAGGCCGGGGAAAGATCGACCGGAAAGGAGAGGGCTAATTTTGTGCCGGGGCGCCTATTATTTGATAATCAACCTGTTAGAAAATAGATCATTGGCATTTGTGTTCGGTTTTGAACGAAGGGTGTGCGGAATTGGACATGGGGGGAGCCAACAAGGACAGGGAAATATTTTCAATACGAATAATAAATTCTCAACCCTTCCGAGTCATTTAATTCGATGACCAATTGTTGTTTTTCGAACTACATTGTTACTGCCGCACGAATCCAGTCCCGGACGATTGCTGTTAAATCGTCTTTTCTGCTTTCAATCTCTGCCATATTTTTAAAAGATGCAATAGCGCGGTCGTTTTCTTTCCAGGCCAGCAGTCCCGATTCGTCTTGTATCAGTTTGTCCTTGGGTTGTTCTTTGACTTTCG
>JAYSZC010000032.1:0-2369 GCA_043738235.1 Lewinellaceae bacterium
ACCAATTACGCGATTTAACCGCCTGGCTGGAAACGCAACGCGCGATGGTCAAGTTGCTGGGCGATACGATGGCGCAGCCGATAAAAGGAATAGATTATCTGGAACAGGAAGTGTTTCCAAAGATGTGGCGGCTTCCCGGTTCGGAAGAAGAATACAAACAACATTGCCTGCTTTTAATCCGAAAAGCATCCTATGAGAAGACCCTCTTAGATTTTGACGCAGTCAAGGTAGACCTGCAAAAAGCAATGTCTTACCTGGATGGCCCCCTGGCGAAAGACAATGATGATATCGCCGAATATGTATTCAGGGAATTGGGGAATGCTTATGTGCGCCTGGGCGAGTATGAAGGGGCCAAAAATGTATTCCAGCGTGCGCTCGACTATGCTATTACCCACCAGGCGCCCGATGTCGCTTTGTTTGTCGATCACGGAAGCCTGTACATGACCAGCATTAAAGCGTACCCTGAAGCGCTGGAAATTTTTGACAGAGGCCTTGGATTTGATGGCGTTTCAGATATAGCCAAAGTCATGTTATATTCAAATAAGGCAGAATGCCTGGCTCGTTTGAATCGATACCCCGATGCGCTTGCAGCCAATGAAATAGCGAGCCGGCTCATGGCTGATATGGATACCAGTGAACAGCAATACAAACGCTGTCAGTACGGTATTTTTGAAAATTTCGGCATTATTCAACTCGGTATGGCCCTCGCCAGTGGTGATACAGCCCTCTTTGCAAAATCCCAAAGTGGATACCGCGCTGCAATAGAAGTCGCAAAAAGTGACAAACCCGTTCCCGAACGCGACATTGCAGGCTTCCACATTAGTTTGGGTGAAGTGCTGGAGCATCAAAAAAACTATGGAGAAGCCTGCAAACTTTACCATGAAGCCATCCGGATTTTAATCTCCGATTTTCAGGGAGATATGTATCAAAATCCTCCTGTGGAAATGCTTGGCGCTGAAAATTTTCTGATAAAGGCGCTGACAAGAAAAGCCGCTTGCTTCCTTGCCCTCGGGCAACCCGAAAAAGCGCTCGAATGTTATGAACGAATCCCTTTCGTCGATGCCCAACTCATTGCCACCCATGCCTATGAATCCTCTTCCCTGCTGACCCTGGAAGAAGCGCGGGTGCGTTTTGACGAAGCCATCACGATTGCATGGCAACTATATCAGCAAACCCGACAGCAAAGTTTTGCCGAACGGGCATTTGCCCTGACGGAACAAGCGCGTGCCGTTTTGTTGCTGCAAAGCATTGCCAAAGCGCGGCTCGATTTCCAGTTACCTCCCGAAATCCGCAAACAGGAACACGAACTGGAAATAAAAATGGCCTGGTATGTGCAAAAAATTGCCCTGGAAAAAGAGGCGGGCGAGGACCGGAATTCTGAGAAAATGAAGCAATGGAAGAAAGATCTGTTCCAACTCAAACAGGAACAGCTGCGTTTGCAGGACCAACTGCGCCGGGATTACTCCGATTACGCCAGCCTTTCCGACCAATTCCATTTTATGAACGCCAAAGGCGTGGCCAGGCTGTTGCGCAAAGGCCAGGCCATGATCGATTATTACCTCACCGATTCGGCTGCCTACGTTTTTTATTTCAATAAAGCCGGCGATTTTTCCGCCCGGAAGGAAGTATTACCGCCTCTTTTTCGCGAAAATGTATTGCGGTACTTCACTTTTATGAACGCCTATAATGAAAAACAGGAGGACAAGGAATGGTACTTGCGCATGTCATTTGAGTTGTACAAACTCTTGTTGCAACCCGAATTGGAGGGAGATAAAAATACTCCCGAAAGTCTGCTGATTATTCCCGATGATGCTTTGGCGTTCATCCCGTTCGAGGTGTTACAGCCTGAACAGGCCGATAAAAATGCTGCCTGGCCTGACATGAAATACCTCCTCGACACCATTAGCACCGCTTATGCTTATTCTGCCACATTGTGGGATATGCAGCAAAAAATAAGTGAGGATCACCGCAACAAACCAGCACCTGCGCACAATTTCGCAGGTTTTGCGCCTTCCTACGGGAGCAAAGCGCCACAAGGAACCACCCGCAGCGTACACATTCCGGATGATCTGATTTATGACATCAAAAGCACGAAGATTGAATTGGACACGGTTCATGCGATCATGGGAGGACTGGCATTTTATGACTCCCTTGCTACCGAACAGCAATTCAAGGAAATCGCGCCCAATTGCGGCATTCTGTTGCTGGCTATGCACGGATTGGCCAATGACGAAAATCCGGAGCTCTCCTGCCTGCTATTTGGCAGACCGAAGGGCGATTCCATCAATAATAATGTGCTGTTTACCAATGAGTTGCAGATCATGCGTTTGCAGGCCGACCTGGCGGTGCTCAGCGCCTGCCACACCGGT
>JAYSZC010000033.1:0-5856 GCA_043738235.1 Lewinellaceae bacterium
TCATAACTCATAACTCATAACTCCAAACCCATTCCTCACCCCTCAATCCTAAATAAAATGGCTACCCTACAACAATTGATTGCAAGCGGCAGAGATACGACTGTCCGCAACCTGAATTCACCTGAAAACAAGCCGGCAGGTCTGGAAATCCAGACGCTGCTGTGCGACCTGGGTCTGCTCGACCCCGAATTTACCGGCAGCGTTGCCAAAGCCTTCGGCCCGGGCAGAAAGGCAGACGGCGCTTTCGGCCCCAATTCAATGTCCGCTATTTTTGAGTTTTACCGCCTGTCAGGAATTCCGTACTATTTCGACGGACAAATCCGGCATGACTGGCTCATGGCTTTATCCTTAGCCTCGCCCGTGCTGCAAACACCTTTAATATTACATCCGATTCCGGGCGATAGTTTTTCTGTACTGCTGGCCAAACGCATTGTGCGCTATATGGACAGCAAAAAATACTGGATTGCCCGCAGTCCGAACATGTACAATATCGTTTATGTGGAAGGTATGAATGTAGAAGGCACCAATTTCAGCGACCCGGCCAATCAGTGGAATGACCGCCGCATGGTGATCCGTATACAACCGGGAGGACAACCGGAATTGGTACACAATTTTGATGCGACCACAGAACCCGGTATTCCGGTTCGCTCCAAACCGCATCCGCTGGGCATCGCCCGCATCGCTTTCGGACAATACAAATCGTGGAAAGTGGGTATGCACAAAAACACGCAGGTGGCCCTTCGCCAATCCTCCAATGTGCGGATTCACCGCGACAAAGACGCCAATGGTTTCCGTACCGGCGACAAAATTTTTGTCGGCAGCGATTACGGTATCAACCAGCATTCCACCAGTATTAAAACCATGACGGTAGGCGACTGGAGTGCCGGCTGTCTCGTTGGGCGCGAATGGGGCGAACATCTGACCTTTCTGAACACCGTTAAATCCGATGTGCGGTACACCATGAACAACAACTATGAGTTTGTTACAGCTGTTATACCCGGCGACGAACTGGCGATGTAAACGCCGGGAGAAATCTGTTCTTTCAGTGCATCTTGCCTTTCGCAAAGTTGCGCCTTGACTTAAACGTTCCCATGATGTACAAAGTAAAATTTGGAGGAAAAAAAGGTAAAACCATCGAATTGGTGGAAAGCCCCGACCTGTTGGCCATCCGCACCAAAGGAAATAAGGAACTGGAAGATACACCCATGAGCAATCGCAGCCGCGAACTCATGGCAGGCAGCCCGGAAGTGGCCGCCTTCCCGGAAGCAGGCGTGACGGTACGCCGTGTGTCGGATGATCAAGGTCTGGAATCGACCATCAGTCTCCGCGACCAGGCCCGCGCATCCCTCAAAAAGGATGAAAACATCCGTTTTGCAGGCCGGGTGCTTCAGGATGCTAAAACCGGCGAGGTCATGCTCTATACCGAGAATTTTTTTATCAAATTCAAGGAGAATGTGACAGAGGCCGCCTGCCTGGCCATCATCGAAAAATATCATTTAAAGGTAAAGTCGAAACTGTCTTTTGCGATCAATTCCTATTTCGTGCAAGCCAGCGAGGGCACCGGACTGGAGGTTTTTCAGATCGCCGAGGAAATACTCAAGGAAAAACAGGTGGAATTCTGCCACCCGGAATTGGTGCAGGAACGGCGTTTTAAAACCATTCACCCCTTGCAATGGCATTTGGGCAAAACCACCATCGGCGGCAAAGCCATTGATGCGCACGTCAATATCGAAGCAGCCTGGAAACATACCCGCGGCAAGGGCATTACCATTGCCGTGATCGACGATGGTATCGATACGGAGCACCCGGAATTCGCAGGCCGCATTGTTCATCCTTTCGATGCCACGGAGAACAACGAAGTCGCCCGCTCGAAAGACACAGAAGACAACCACGGCACTGCCTGCGCCGGCATGGCTTGCGCTTCGGGTTTGAAGGAAGGCGCCAGCGGTACGGCGCCGGAATCGCTGCTGATGCCCATCCGGCTGCGAAGTGGACTGGGAAGTATGGCCGAGGCTATGGCGTTTACCTGGGCTGCCGAACACGGCGCCGACGTCATCTCCTGCTCCTGGGGGCCGAGCGACGGCGAATGGTGGAACCCCTCCGACCCGGTTCACAAACACCTGACCGTACTGCCCGACAGTACCCGGCTGGCGCTCGAATACGCCCTCAAAAAAGGCCGGGATGGCAAAGGTTGTATTATCCTGTTTGCTGCCGGCAATGGCAATGAAGACATCAAAAACGATGGCTATTGCTGCTACCCAGGCGTGATCGCAGTGGCTGCCTGTAATGATTCCAGCCGCCGCAGTGTGTACAGCGATTACGGCGCTGCCGTTTGGGCGTGTTTCCCCAGTGGCGATTTCGGCTGGAAACCATTCCAGCACCCGGCGCCCTTCAGCGAGGGGTTGCGCACGACCGACCGCATTGAGAAAGAGGGATACGACGCCGGCGATTATGCCAACACATTTGGCGGTACCTCGGGCGCCTGCCCCGGCATGGCCGGGGTGGTAGCGCTGATGCTGGCAGTCAACCCCGGACTAACTCCGCCCGAAGTAAAAGCAATCATCCGCGAGTCTTGCCAGAAAATTGATAAAAAAGAAGGCGAATATGACAAAGACGGACACAGCGTCTGGTATGGCTACGGCCGTATCGATGCGGGTTTGGCCGTGTCCAAAGCGTTGAAAAGTGGCGCAAAACCCGCCGGCCCAATAATAACAGGAACAGCCCGGTTTGCACATTTCGGCGAACAATCCCTGCAATTGGGCGGCGTTCTGACCGGCCAGTTCCAGATACCCCAAAAACTACTGGGACTGAGCTTGCAGCTACGCGCTGCCGAAAAAGGTATGAAACTGCGCTACCGGGTCAATGTCCCGGGCCGTGGCATTGTTGAAAATCAGTCGGAAGGCGAATATGTCGGAACGCTCAATACCCGGCAGCGCATTATCGGTTTTGCCATCGAACTGGAAGGCGCCGCATCCAAAAAATACGACGTGGTATATGCCGCCCGGCTGAAAGGCCTTGCCGCCAGGTCTGTTGCTACAAACGGCCAGTACTGTGGCACCGACAAAAAAACGGGTAAAACCGTTGAGGCGGTTGTCGTGCAGATAAAAAAGCGCCCAAAACAATAATTCCCTTTCCGAAGTTATGTCATTGTTACTTAACCGACTTTGTGCGTATGAAACGTACAAGAACTTCCTGTAAAAGGGTTGTTTTTCTTATGAAAAAAGGCTGCTGCCGTATGCTTTTTGGAAGAAAACTCTTTAACATTGCCTCGTCTAATTTTAACACATAACTACTGCTTTATATTTGTCGGTCAAAAAAGAAATAAATCCAGCTTAAGACTTTGATAATCAACGCCTTGCTTTTCAATTTTCAACGTTAATCTCCGCACCTTTTTCCCCTTCCCGATCAAGTTAACCAATTTCACAAATAAAAGAACGCATGAAACATTTATTTACCTCTCTTTCCATTGCAATGATGTTTTTGCTGGTTCAGCAGGATGCATTTGCACAGCCTAACCACGGGCTGACGCTCCGCAGTGTTTGGTACAACTATGAAAATCCGAATCCCGACTGGGATAATGTAGGAGATATTTTCAGCGATGCCGGCACGCGTGGCATCGAGATTGGCTACAATCGCCGGCTCGATAACAACACCTGGTTGGTCGTACCTTTTAAAATAGGCCTGGCTAGCCGCAGATTGGGCAACGGACTTTTCAGCCGCAGCGACCTGTTAAGCAATCTGGATGTGCTTGTACAGCAAAACCTGTTCAAGTATGGCAGCCTGATTAATCCTACGGTACACCTTGGTGTCGGTACGACCTATAATTTTGACCAAAAAGCAGGCGACTTCAACATACCCGCAGGTCTCGGACTTAACCTTCGTTTAGCCGAAAACTTTTATGCCAGTGCGCAGACACAATATCGTTTCTCTATGGAAAACCGCCCGGGCTGGCACCACGCTCTCGGCTTTACGTTCTATTTTGGATCGCCCGACCGCGATAAAGACGGCATTTCTGACGATGATGACAAATGCCCGGATGTATTCGGCCTCGCTACCCTCATGGGTTGCCCTGACCGCGATAGTGACGGCATAGCCGATGGCGACGACAAATGCCCGGATGCTGCCGGCCTTGCTTCTATGATGGGTTGCCCCGATACGGATAGCGACGGCATCACCGATCTGGATGACGCATGCCCAACTGAAAAAGGCCTGGCTGCTTTCCGCGGCTGCCCCGATACGGATGGCGACGGTATCGTCGACGCCAGTGACAGATGCCCGCTTGAAGCAGGCCCCGCCAGCAACAACGGCTGCCCGATCGTTGACAGAGACGGCGACGGTATCCTGGACAAAGACGACGCCTGTCCCGATGAGAAAGGTGTGACCAGCGCGAGAGGTTGCCCCGACCGCGATGGCGACAGTGTAACCGACCGCGACGATGCCTGCCCGGATAAAGCCGGCAGCCCCATGCACAGAGGTTGCCCTGATACGGATGGCGACGGCGTATACGACAACGATGACCGCTGCCCCACCGTAGCCGGTACTGTTGCGCTGAGAGGATGTCCTGAAATCAAAAAAGAAGACAAGGCAAAATTGGAACGCGCCATCAAACTGGTTCAGTTTGAATCCGGCAAAGCAATTCTGCTGAAACAATCTTACGCAGTGCTCGACGAAGTGGTCACGGTGATGGGCCGGTACCCGGAATACAGCCTGAATCTGAGCGGACATACCGACAGCCAGGGCGATGATAAAATGAACCAGGACTTGTCCGAACGCCGTGCCAAAGCCTGCTACGATTATCTCGTCAGCAAAGGCGTTTCCGCTTCCCGCGTTGCCTCCACCGGTTACGGCGAAAGCCAGCCTGTGGCGGACAATAAAACCGCAGCCGGTCGCGCACAAAACCGCCGGGTGGTATTTGAATTGTTGGTGAAGTAATTGCGCCGGATTTTCAGTGTGTTGATAAAAAAATCCCCTGGCTTCGTTTTTGGAGTCAGGGGATTTTTATTGTGGGGCGTTGTTGACTGGGACGAACAACAGCGGCCAGGGCGGCTCGAATTCCACTCGGCAGTTGTTCATACTTTTCCAACTCAATAGCGTCAATCTCGGCATTGAAGGTCATATCCGCGCCGTTCCGGCACTCAAATCACATATACCCAAAAATGATGCAGTCTTAAAAGAGAACCATCCTGACGAGCATGGGCTGATATAAATGTGGCGGTCTTGTCCAAACTCACTTTTTGTAGTTGTTCAGAGGAATCCCGGTTAAAATCTAAAATCCATTGATTTACCTTGTTTTGCCAAAAGACAAAGTCGTTTTCCTTGACATAGGCGAGCATTCCACCATCTGAAAATGGGAAGTCTTCATTATTAACACCGTGTGCCCCAGCTATAAACCGTTGAATTCCAGCGCCTTTTCCATAGACATACTCATGTTCATGACGCGGTTGATTATTTGAACCCTTCGGCGTAGGTAGTATTTTTGCCTCTATGACAAATATCAAATTTGCTCCTTTATAAACTCCAATGTCTATTGTACTGTTTCCTTTCTGGGCATTTTCTCGGTTGAAATAAACCGTGGAGTTGCAAAAGTTTGTTATGTAAAGGCATAAAGCAGTAGTGTGCTGATTCTCGTTTTTTTTCTTCACTAATACTCTTTTGAACTCTTCTGAATTTGGAAACGCAGGTAGGGCATCACTGGTAAACGTGATAAGTTTTTGAACTTCCTTATTCGGTTTTAATTCTCGGTATGTTTGGATTCCATCACACTACTGGACATTTTTGAAAAGAGGCGGGAAAAGCCTGATTTTTGTGTTTTCTCACGACATAAGAATCTATGCTTCTCCCGCACTTACGCAAATT
>JAYSZC010000034.1:0-2366 GCA_043738235.1 Lewinellaceae bacterium
CTGGAAAATGCTACAAATATTACCGGGGCGCTGCCCCTTTGCTAACCAGCTCTGAACTCCCAATGTTACACAATTGTCTTACATTAGAAAGTGCTGCAAAATAGATTAAATTCTTTGTAAATGCTTGATTATCAACACTGATAACCAATAACAAATAACGAATAACTACTTATGTTGAAAAAAATCCTCGCTCCGCTTTCGTTCATCTGCTTTCCCTTGCTGTTGGTTGCGCAGCCCAAAATCCAGCTGGTTGATTTTGCCTCCGGGCTAAGTGGCCCGGTTGATATTGCGCATTGTGGCGACAGCCGCCTTTTTGTGGTGGAACAGGATGGAATTATCAAAATCGTTGATTCCCTCGGCGCGGTTTTGTCTACGCCATTTTTGAATATCGACCCGCGCGTCAATTCCACCGCAAATGAACAGGGTTTACTCGGCCTGGCATTTCACCCGAATTATGCCCAGAACGGCTACTTTTTTGTGTATTACACCCAAAATAATGGCGGCCACACCCGCGTATCGCGCTTTTCCGTAATGCCCGGCAATCCGAACCTGGCAGACCCCAACAGCGAACTGACCATCCTCGAACAAGACCAGCCCTACAATAACCACAATGGCGGCTGCATCAAATTCGGCCCCGACGGTTATTTGTATATCGGTCTCGGCGATGGCGGCTCCGGTGGCGACCCGCAGGGCAACGGGCAGAAAAAAACGACATTTTTGGGCAAAATACTGCGTATCGACGTCAACAATTCCAGCCTCAACACACCTTACGTGGTTCCGTCGGATAATCCGTTTGTGGGCAATTCGGCATACCTGCCCGAAATCTGGTCATTGGGCTGGCGCAATCCCTGGCGTTTTTCTTTCGACCGACTCACGGGCGACATGTGGATAGGCGACGTGGGCCAGGGCGATCGCGAAGAAATAGATTTTGAAGCGGCGGGTGTCGGTGGCCTCAATTATGGCTGGCGCTGTTATGAAGGCAATTTGCCCTTCAACACCAATGGTTGTCTCGGCGCTTCTAATTATGTCAGCCCTGTTTTCGATTTCGACAACTCTTCTCTGGGATGTTCCGTCACCGGCGGTTTTATTTATCGCGGCTCCAAATATCCTGATCTGTACGGTGTGTACCTGCATACCGACTATTGCAGTGGCCGATGGTGGGCCACCCGCCGGAACGGCAACGGTAGTTTCACAAGCACTTTACTCGGCAATTTGTCCGACTATCAATACAGCAGCCTCGGTGAAGACCGCAACGGCGAATTGTACGCTTGTTTAATTTCTTCCGGTAAAATTCAGAAAATCACAGAGATATGCTCCCCTTTTCAGGTAACCGCCACTAGTATCTTCAGCCCCGTGTGCGACGGTTCTTTAAGCGGCTGGGTATTTCTGGATACCATGGGTACTACTGGCAATGTAAGTTTTTTGTGGTCGAACGGCCGGGATGAAAAAGACATCGTTTATCTCAATCCGGGTACGTATACGGTTGTTGCCACCAACGGCAATGGTTGTTCCCGCGTCAAATCTTACGTAATTGAAAATGGCAGCCCCCCGGCGCCCATTCTATTGAGTGGCGACCTGGTACTTTGCGGCGGCGACAGTATCCAGCTGGCTACCTCGGATGCGCCTTTTGAATACAGCTATCAATGGATGAACGACGGGACGCCCATACCCGGCGCCACATATCAAACGCTTAGTGTGACAGCACCCGGCATCTACACGGTTCAACATATCACGATGCTCGCCGGATGCAATTCACTGGTTTCCAGCGCATCCAATGTCGTACTGGATGTTTCCCTGGAACCTGAAATTGGCCTGGAAGGCGACAGTTTATTCGCCCTCACGCCCTGTGATAACAATTGCCAGTGGCTTTTTAATAACGAAGCAATCCCGGGCGCTACGGGTTCCTATCATATCGCCACACAATCGGGTACGTACGAACTGGAAGTGACTACCGAAAACGGCTGCCGGCGCCAGTCTGCCGGTGTGGACGTTCTGATCAGCGATGCCGTCACGCCCGCTTCGGTTCAGGCGTTTTCGCTTTCGCCCAACCCGACCGACCGCTCGATTATACTGCAAATGGAATTGAAAAAAACGGAACGCGTGACGGTCATTCTTCAGGACCGGCAAATGCGGCAGATTTTTTCACAAACACAGGAAAATCAAAGAATTACGATGCCGATTGATCTGAAGAACCTGCCCGCCGGCACTTATTATCTGCATATTCAGGTGGGCAATGAACGCTTTGTGCGGAAGGTGGTGAAAGTGTGAGGCGTAGTCCAGGAATGAGGAATGAGGGATGAGGAATGACCGAGCGTTATGTCCGACATCATGTTTGGTCATCCCTCATTCCTCATTCCTCATTCCTC
>JAYSZC010000035.1:0-2366 GCA_043738235.1 Lewinellaceae bacterium
ACGCCTGGGCAGGCGGGTGGTCAACTTTAAGTTGCGGGCGCCGGGGCGTTTCGGCGACGTGATCTCTTTTTTACCGGGATCGAGTTTTGAGGAGTGGAAGAAAAGGAACGGAGAAATACCGGTTGTTTGAATCTACTTTTTCTTCGCATAAACAATATAAAAATAAAATATTTTATGTAAATTTGCAATTCAAATGCAAAATAGCATAGAATGATACCTCGCCAAATCACGCCGGCCCTCACTGAATTGCTTCGGTATTACCCGATCGTTTCACTCTCCGGCCCACGCCAGTCTGGCAAAACCACTTTGTTGCGCTGGCAATTCCCTGATCTGCCGTATGTATCACTGGAGGATCCCGATGAACGGCGTTTCGCACTGAATGATCCGCGCCGTTTTTTAGACAACTACCCCCAAGGCGCTATTTTGGATGAAGCACAACAGGCCCCAGAGTTGTTTTCGTACTTGCAAACGCGGGTAGATGCTGACAAAAATTTGCGCTTCCTGTTATCCGGTTCGCAGAATTTTTTACTGATGGAAAAAGTCACGCAGTCGCTCGCCGGTCGGGTCGGGCTGTTGCATTTATTGCCATTTAGTTTGAGTGAAATGCCGGACGATCATCTTCATACCCGGATGTGGAAAGGCGGGTTTCCCGCTATTTACGACCGCCAAATGTCTCCACGCCTCTTTTTCCCCAATTATCTGCAAACCTACCTGGAACGAGATGTAAGGCTATTAAAAAATGTAGGAAACTTACTCGATTTTGAGCGGTTTATACGTTTGTGTGCGGGCCGTGCAGGTCAACTTCTAAACCTTTCGTCATTGGCTTCCGATGCAGGTGTAAGTGTGAATACAGCCAAAGCATGGCTGGCGGTTTTGGAGGCCTCCTTTGCCATTTTTTTGTTAGCGCCGTACCACGAAAATTTCAACAAACGCCTCGTAAAAATGCCCAAACTCTATTTTTACGATACAGGTTTGCTGTCGTATTTGCTGAATATTGAGCAACCCGACCAAATCGGGACGCACTTTGCCGTCGGGCATATTTTTGAAAATTTTGTCATTGCAGAACTTGCCAAGCAATGGCGACATGCCGGCGAACGCCCACAGTTTTATTTCTTCCGCGACAGCAATGGCAATGAAGTAGACTTGTTGGCCGTATCAAAAGGAAAGATATTTGCTATGGAGGTCAAATACGGAAAAACCCTGAATCCGGATTTTTTTAAAGCGCTGCGATACTGGTCGAGCCTTACAGGCAATCCACCCGAGCAGTGTTATTTAATAAATGGCGGGGAGTCGGCATCTGTTCGCTCGGAGGGTACGGTGGTACCTTGGCAGCAATTGGCGAACTTTCGGGAGCGGCTTGCTTAGGATAAAATTTACTTCATTTTCGCAATATCCGCGCTCATTTCCACCTGTTCGGGTGTCATGCGCGCCGTCCACTCAATCGGATCGGGATTGCCGGGAGCGGTGAGTTCCAGCGTTTGTGTATCCTTCAGGATGAGGCCGCTGACTTTGTTGTTGGGAGCGCCATTGAAACGGTACTCATTTTCCCAATTGATCTGATATTCTAGCACGCTTGCTTTTAACTGCTCGTCGATGGTGGCCACCGTCAGGTATTGTGCATTTACGCCGGCTACGAAATGGGTGCCGATATATGCGCCGTCTTTTTCAAATACGCTGATGCTGTATGTTTTGGTGCCGCGTGTCAGGCCGCGAGCGACGTTGTACAGCACGGCATAAAACTCGTCGGTTTCAAAAACGGCGACCGGCTCGGGATGTACCGGTTTGCTGCTGAATTGCGCGCTGCGTTCCAGTTCGGGTAAAAACTGGTAAAACTCCCAGCCGAGGCGTTTGACTTTTCCTGTCTGACGCGTTTCGATCTGATCCTGTAACTCTACGGCATCAAAGGTGTAGGGCAGGGTGGCTTTGGGAAACTGATCCAGAAAATCCTGAAAAGTTGGTCCCTGGGCATGCAGGTGCGCGATGCTCAGCAACACCAAAAAAACAGCCGGAAGAACCTTCAATTTTTTCATGATACAATGATGGTTAATTTGATATTTGGGGCCATTGGCTTGCTTTTTTGCCAATGCTAAATACCATAGACCAAATTGAGTGCCAAATCACCCCGGTCGCGCTTGTTTTTTAAAATAAAGGCCGGATTGGTCTTTTTTTAACCTTATTCGGGTAGAAAAAACGTTTTCTGCGGCAGATTTTTTTCAGAAACGGACGAAAAAAAATGGGAAATGTGCGACCCCGGAAAGGGAACGGCAATCTTAGGGATGAGGGATGGGGAATGAGGAATGGGGAATGGGGAATGAGGAATGAGGAATGAGGAATGAGGAATGGCCGAGCGCGATGTCGGACATCAC
>JAYSZC010000036.1:0-5850 GCA_043738235.1 Lewinellaceae bacterium
CGAAAAACGAACTGTTTAATGTTCACCATCCCATGCCACCACTAAAAGCCGAATATTTTACCAAAAACACTCACACCCGCAGCAATATGTTCTTGAAAATCAATCTATTATCTCTTTTCGCAACCCTCGCCCTGGCCTTTTCCGGTTGCCAGTCCGACCCCACTCCAACGCCGCCACCGCAAAACCCCTCGGCCACTGCCGATCGCGCTACCGACCCTGCGCCGGTGCCCGGACCGGCTGCCGTACCCGAGCCGCCATTCATTAAAGAAGGTGAACTGGCCGTACTCGACCCCACAGGAAAACGGGTGGTACAAAAATTTGATATTGAAATAGCACAAATACCCGAAGAGCGGGAGCAGGGCCTGATGTACCGGAAAAGTATGACGGACAAGCAGGGTATGTTGTTTATGTTTGAATACCCGGAGCCGCAGAGTTTCTGGATGCGCAACACCTATATCTCTTTGGATATCATTTATTTAAATGAAAAAATGGAAGTGGTGTCCATCCAGAAAAACGCCCCGCCACAAAGTGAAAAACAGCTGCCTTCCGGGAAACCTGCGCAATATGTGCTGGAGATCAACGGCGGCCTGAGCGATAAATTAGGCATTAAACTAGGGTTCAAAGTGGCCTGGCAGGATTACGTGAATAATGTAGAAGCAGGGGGGTATAATAGCTTGTGAGGGGGCACTTCCCGAAAGTTTTTTCACTTTCGGGAAGTTGAAGTTACAACGAATGTTAACGCCGGAGCTCCGCCCGAACTTCCCGAAAGTCCTAAAACTTTCGGGAAGTCGCGCTTGAGTTCAGTACCAGTCGCTGACGATTTTCAAAAATCTGTCATCCGGGTCGAGATGATGCGCGGCCAGAAACCCTTCCTTGCCTCCAAAAAACGTAATCACCTCATCGCGCAACAAATGACTTGGCTTGTCGGACAACAAACTCACAAATGAAGAATGAGGCCATTCAGCAGGATGAGCCACGAAGCCGTCTTTGACCGGGTTGTAATGGATATAGTGAATCAGATGGGCGAAATATTGGTCGTTCGCTACTACCTTGCGCTTAAAATTAGGGATAAATAAACTGCCCATACGATTTTGCTGCTTGTTGAAAGCCTGGGCATAAGCACTGAATAAATTGCCAAATTGCTTGCTGATTTTTCCTAAAGTGTGACTTCCCGAAAGTTTTAGACTTTCAGGAAGTTGGTTTTCCTGTTTTATCCGAACCATCAAGTGTATGTGGTTGGGCATCAGGCAATAAGCTAGTGTATCTGCCACAGAAGGAATATGTAATGCGTATTTTTTCAGGAAGTACAGGTAATTTTCTTCTTGTACAAAAAGATTTTCAAATCCGTTGGCATGGTTGTAAATGTGATAGGTAGTGCCCGGTTCGAGGGCTGAAGTGTTGTTTTTCATTGGATTAAGGTGCGTGTGTTTGAAATATGACTTCCCGAAAGTTTTTTCACTTTCGGGAAGTTGAAGCGAACGAGTATGCCCGAATAAACTTCCCGAAAGTTTTTCATTTTCGGGAAGTTCGGGTGACAACGAATATTAACGTCGGAGCTCCGCCCAAACTTCCCGAAAGTCTTAAAACTTTCGGGAAGTCGCGCTTGATCTACTCTAATGACACTTAAAATAATCAAACGGCTCCAAACAGTCTAAGCATCTGAACAGCGCCTTACACGCCGTCGAGCCGAATTGAGAGATCATTTCCGTGTTTTGGGAATGACACAGGGGGCATTCCAGCGCCCGTTGTTCGCCGAGCAGCGCTTTTTTATCCATACTGCTTTCAGCCGGCGGGGCGATGCCGTAGGCGCTGAGTTTCCGGCGGCCTTCCGCGCTGAGCCATTCGGTGGTCCAGGCTGGACTGAGCACCGTTGTGATGCGCACTTGTTCAAAACCGCCTTCCTGTAGTGCCGTCCGAAGATTGACCTCGATGGTGTGCATGGCCGGGCAGCCACTGTATGTTGGAGTGATGACTACTTCCACCGTTCCGTCGGCATGGCGTTTCAGGTCGCGTATGATGCCCAGGTCGCGCACGGTCAGCACCGGTATTTCCGGGTCGCAAACGGAGTCTAATATTTGATTGATTGTAATAAGTTGCTGCTCTTCAATCATTTGAATAAAATCTGTCGCCGTTGTTGGCGTCCCCGCCAACAACAAACGGTGGAATGGGTGCATAAACACGGCGTTTGTAGATACTTTGTTATTGGCGGGGACGCCAACAACGGCCCAAATGTACTTTAGTTATTGGTTATCGGTTATCAGTTATCAGGGTGAAAAAGCTTGGCCACTCATTTTCAATACCCAGCGTATCCACCCTGATAACTAATAACCAATAACAAATAACTAATTCCGCGCCAGACGCAGCCCCGCCGCATGAAAATGCTGTTCCGGCCTGGCGTGGTGCCGGTTGGTGCAGCGCGCATGATAGCCGTCGAAATACCAGGAGCCGCCCCGCAACACTTTTTGTCGCCCCATTTCGGGTCCTGCGGGGAACATCGTTGTACCGGGCTGCTGTTTGTAGTGATCCACAGCATACCAGTCCTGACACCATTCCCACACATTTCCACTCATGTGATATAGTCCCAGTGCATTCGGCTGCGATGAATTTACCGGCAAGGTGCAGCCCCTGCTAATCCCTTGCGGCGCATAAGGCCGCGCAAAGGCGGCGCGCGCATCCACATTCACTTCGGATGACCAGGCGGTATCGCGGCCGTTGGCAAAACGCAGTTTTTTTCCGCCTTCCCGGGCAGCATATTCCCATTCGGCTTCCGTCGGCAACCGGTATCCATTGGCTGATTTTTGGAGTATAACCGTGTCGGGATCAATGAAATATGCAGGAGACAACCCCCGTTTTTCGCTCAGCCAGTTGCAATAAGCCACTGCATTGTACCAACTGATGCCCACAATGGGTCTGCCCGGATCGAATAAAACCGAATCGAGTACGCGGTAATAGTATTTCGAGCCTGTCTGATAGTGGTAAGCACTGCCCCGTTCCAGCCAGGCCGGGTAGTTGGAATGGGTGGCTTCCACAAAACGGAGATACTCACCGGTAGTCAGTTCAAAAGGGGAGAGATAAAAGTTTTTGACGATGACCCGGTGGACAGGCACTTCATCTTTACTGCCATCGCCGTAGGTATCGCCCATCTGGTAAGCGCCACCTTGGATGAGCATAAAGGAATCGGTGGGGAAAAAGCGTGTTTCTTTCGTGTTTAGTGTATAGTGTTTGGTGTTTGGGGCACATTGCCCTTGGTGGTATGCTGTCTTCTGGGCAATGTGCCCCAAAAACCAAAAACCATACACCACACACCAAACCTTAAGCATCCCCATGGCCGCTCAATTTGGCCACTTCCTCTTCCGTCACCCGCAGGCGTTCGCGGCAGAACCGGATCAGCGCATTGGCGCGGGCAATTTTTTCGCCGAGTTCGTCGATGCGCACTGCTTCGGATTGCAAGTCGAGTACGATTTGTTGCAATTCTTCCTGCGCAGATTCGTAACTAAGTATCTCTTCTTTTTTTTTCATTGCCTTTTGTCCTTTGCCTTTTATTTTTCGAACCAGACTTTGGTTTGATTGTCGGCGTCGCCGTTGTAGTTGATGCGTATTTCCGCGCCGGCGGGAATATCCTGGATACAATAAAAATCGATGGTTTTTGCCTCGAAGTCCATGCCGTATTCGGCATTGGGCTGGTAAGAATGGTTGTACAAGGACCCATATCCGAGGCAAAAGGCATACCATTCGCCCTCTTCTCCCCAGTCGAAATAATAGTCGTCCAGCACGGTCTGCCGAACCAGCGCCAACTGCGCTACCGGAAACAATATGATCGGACACACTTCGATCACTTCTCCTGCTTCAATGTCGCGGGCTGCAAAAACGCCCTGTCCGTGGGTGTCGGAAGGGGCGACGAAAATGGAGGCTTGCTGGACGCTCATTTTTAGAGGTGAGAGGTGAGAGGTGAGAGGTGAGAAGTGAGAGGTGAGAGGTGGTTAGGGGGACATGGATGATTTTATTTTAGCAGTGATTTTCAGGATTTCCAAGGCTTCCGTGGAGAGTTGAGCCAATTCAAGTTTGTCTCCATAGTTGGCTGCATCAAACAATTCCAGCCAGTAAATTGTCTCGTCTGCTTCTTCTACCACGATGCAGATTTTAGCATACAATTCGTTTTTAGACCGGCCACGGCAGAATGCCCTGAAGTTGGCTCCAATGGAAGTAGCGGATTTACAGAGTTGATTAGACAAAATTTTTGTAGCCGTATTAAATGGCACCATTCCCAGGAACTTTAATACCCTGACTGCAAAATCACGGGTCCTGCCCCTGAATTTTTCGTTGAATTCATGATTAGTCATAAAATGAAGTGTGTTATAAAAAAGTGTTGATAATCAATCAAATAAATATTACAACGCTGCCAAGTCGCTCCTTTTATAAAAATGACTAAACGCAACCACCCTCTCACTTCTCACCTCTCACTTCTCACTTCTTTTACCAGTCTCCTCCCGCTCCCCCACCGCCAAACGAGCCGCCGCCGAAATCACCGCCGCCGCCGCCGCCCCAACCGCTGCCGCCACCGCCGCCAAAACCGCCGCCGCCCAGTCCGCCGCCGATCCACCAGCCACCGCCAAGGCCACCGTCATTGTTGCGGTCATTGCGGCGCGAGCGGCCTTTGCCATCGTGGGTGTACATCGTGCCGAGGCCTTTGCGCACGCGGTAAAAGATAAAACCCATCAGACCGAACAGGCATAAAAACACGATCAGCAGAATGATCAGCACGCTTCCACTGAGTTCCTTTTCGGGTTCGTCGGTTGTAAATTCACCGGCCAGGGCTTTGATAATATCATTGAGACCGGCGTCGATGCCCTGGTAGTATTGTTGTTGCCGGAAATACGGCCCGATGGTATTTCGGATAATACGCCCCGCAGTAATATCCGGCAAGGCGCCTTCGGTACCGTAACCCGTTGCGATAAAAATGCCGCGATCGGGCGGTTCCGATTTGATGAGCATGACCACCCCATTGTTTTTGTCCTTGCGACCGATGCCCCAGCGGTTGCCCAGTTCAAAAGCGTAGGAAGCTTTGTCGTAGTCGCCGAGATCGGGCCGGATCATTACCACGATCTGGGTACTGGTGGAATCCCAATAAGTGCGTAGTTTTTGTTCCAGCGCGGCTTTTTCGCCGGGTGCCAGCCATCCCGCGTAGTCGTGCACATACACGGCGGGTTCCGGTTTTGCCGGAAACACCTCGTTGTCGCTTTGTGCGGGCAGCAGTTGTACCAGGAATAAAACAAAGACAGCGAGTAACCCGCGTCTGAGCTGATTTGTTATGGTCCGTCCGTCAATCGCCATAGATAATTTCATCAGAAAGTTCATTGTCATCGTGGTTTTCGTCGGAAGGAAAATATGTGCGCAGCCGGTTGCCGATCAGGGAAATAACTTCGATCACGCCACCCACCGCGTCGTCTTGCTGCAAATGATCGCGCAGGAGCCGTTTTTCGGCTTCCCAAAACTGGAATCCCACTTTTTCGTGGATACCTGCATCGCCCCAAAAAGCAAAATGCCGCGATTTTTCAGCCAGATAGATCAGAACGGCATTCCTGTTTTTCGTGTTGAACATTCCGAACATTTGAAACACCTCTTCCGCGCGTTCCACCGGATGGTCACGCAGGCAGAAATCCTCGATAAACAATCGGATTTCGCCGCTGGTACCGCGTTCCGCCGTCCGAATCGCCTGCAGAATGCGGCTTTCTTCTTCTTTGGTAAATAACATAGGTTGGGTGCTTGAAAGCGTTGGGGGTTGATAGGTTTATGAGTTGATAGGTTTATGGTTTATGAGTTTATGGTTTATACGTTGCCACTCTATAAACC
>JAYSZC010000037.1:0-2363 GCA_043738235.1 Lewinellaceae bacterium
CGACGGCCTGAAGGCCGTGCTACCTTTGCCCTCCACGTACACAACCCCCCTTTTTCTCTAAATTTTTTTATCAGCGAAACCTTTTAGTCTTTTTTATCAGTTTCAGGGAAAGAACAACTCTTTTTTATGCTGCTGAATTTATACAACAACTGGCTCAATTCGTACAGGGGTATACCCCACACCATCTGGTTTCTGTCATTGGTCACCCTGATCAATCGCTGTGGCGCTATGGTGATTTCATTTATCACGCTTTACCTCACCCAGCAATTACATTTTAGTATTACGCAAGCGGGTTATGTCATGGGTTTTTTTGGAGCGGGCGCCATGGCGGGCGCCTATATCGGCGGTCGGCTGACCGATAAGGCCGGTTTTCGACCTGTTATGTTCTGGAGCCTGATTCTCAATGGCTTGATCCTGATTCTCATGCTGCAAGTGCGTGGGTTTTGGCCCATGTGCGCCGCTGTTTTTGCCATGAGTGTTGCTTCCGAAATATTCAGGCCGGCCAACTCCGTAGCCATTAGCCAGAATACTAGCCCGGAAAACCGCACCCGCGCCATTTCGCTGTACAGGATGTCTGCCAATATGGGCTGGACCGTTGCGCCGGCTTTAGGCGGTTTGCTGGCTTCCCTGGGCTGGGGCTGGTTGTTTTGGGTAGACGGCCTCACCTGCATCGGCGCAGCGCTGATGCTGCACAGGCTGCCTGCATTAAAAAAACCTGTACCCGAAAAAAGGGAGGAAAACGCAGCAGAACAGGCGCCCCAGCCTGCACGGGTCTCGCCGTTTCGCGACAGGTCATTCATGTGGTTTATCCTATTGACCATGTTGAATGCCGTTGTATTTATGCAAATCATGTGGACAGTCCCCGTCTTTTTTAAAGAAGCCTACCACTGGACGGAAGCGCAGATTGGTTTGATGATGGCGCTCAACGGTTTGTTCGTTTTTGTGGTCGAGATGCCGTTGATTTACCGCATTGAAGGCCGGAGACCGCCGATTGTATTCATCCGCCTGGGTCTGGTGATGTACCTGTTGGCCCATTTGTCTTTTATTGCTCCGGCAGCAGCGGTGGTCGCGGCCATTGCATACATGATCTTTATTTCTTTAGGTGAAATATTCGTAATGCCGTTCAGCAGCAATTATGTGATGGGGCGTTCGCCGGAAGGTCAGTTGGGGCAATACATGGGCATTTATACCATGGCTTATTCCTGTTCCAACATCCTGGCGCCCTTGCTGGGCACACAGATCATTGCTGCCTGGGGTTATACGGCACTGTGGTCGCTGGCAGCAGCTTTGGCGGCGCTTGTCTGGGCCGGGTTCTGGTTGCTGGAGCGGCGCGGTCATTATGCCTAATCTTAAATGTAATCTTAAGTAAAAAGGCAAAATTGCAAGAAGCAAAGGGCAATGTAACCCATTGATTTACATTGCTTTTTGCTTTTTGCAATTTTGCACTTTTACTTAAATATTCGTTTTTACTGCCTGCGCTCACCCATTTTTTCCTACCTTCGCGCACCTTTTTTGATTTTGAAAAAGTTCTATGAGCGAATTGTTGAAGTCTCTTAATCAAATCTTACACACAGCGAAAGAATGGGTCTCCGTCAAAACGGCGCCTGTTCGTGCGGCCTGGCAGCAACTGACGGCGCCTGTTTCCGCATTTTTTGCGCCGATTACCAGGCCCTGGCGTCAGTTCACCGCGCCGGTACGGCAGCGTTGGGCTGCTTTCCGGCAACACAACCCAACGTCAGGATTTGTACTGGGCTGGCTGGGCACTTTTATGCTTTGGGGGTTTAACCTGCTCCTGATTCTGGTGCTTGGCGTCTGGCTCGGATTTTTCGGTCGCCTGCCTACCCAGGCCGAGTTAAAGAGTGTGGAAACCGCCAATTCCACCGAAATTTACACGATCGACAGCGTACTCATCGGGAAGTATTTTATAGAAAACCGCACAGCCGTTTCGCTCGATCTGGTTTCTCCTTACATTATCAATGCGCTGATCGCAACGGAAGACCGGCGTTTCCTCGAACACAGCGGTATCGACTTCATGAGCTGGCTGCGTGTGGTAAAAGGTATGGCTACCGGAGCGGATAATATGGGCGGCGGCTCCACATTGAGTCAGCAATTAGCCAAAAATCTGTACCCGAGGCGGAATTACCATATTCCGGGTATTAGCCTGATTATCAATAAAATAAAGGAAAATTTCACCTCGATTCGTTTAGAAAAGGTGTACAATAAACAGGAATTGCTCCACCTGTATTTGAATACGGTGCCTTTCGGAGGCGATGCATTCGGCATCAGTGTGGCCTCCCGTCAGTATTTCAATAAAAAACCCAAAGACCTGACTGTGGACCAGGCCGCCACCCTGGTCGGGATGC
>JAYSZC010000038.1:0-2363 GCA_043738235.1 Lewinellaceae bacterium
GAGCGGCTGTATTCATTCCTCAATCCTCATCCCTCATTCCTGTTCTTTCATTCCTGATATGGCGCTAATTCCAGCCCCTCCCGTTCGCTCAGACTAATAAGAATTCTTGTATTTCCAAAATCAAGCAGCATGGCATCATTGTGGTACAGTCCCGCTTCGTTGCGGGAAAGATGAATCGCTTGCAGTATTTTCCAGGCAACTCCCTCCCAGAGCGGTTGCGCTACTGCCGATACGCGTTGAATCAGCACTTTTCCGTGTAGTTCCTGTAGTTGGCGGGCAGTGTTTACCAGCGATTCGGCATTAATGAGTCGGATGGCTGCCGAATCTTCACCCGAAGAAAGCATCAGCGATTCGTTGGATTCAAACAACAGTTCCAGCGCGTATAAAAACCGCAGTAGAATGCCGTCCTCCGTTTCTGCCTGGTTCAGCCAGAGGTAGTAGTTAACATCGACAAGTGTCTGATTTTCAAAAGATTGAAATATTTCAAGTTCTTCCATCCGGAAACAATCGGGCGGCGTCGGGTCGTCGGTATGGCTGTGATTTTCCATAAGTAAAAGGGCAAAATTGCAAAGGTATTTCGTCAGGTTGATGAGGGTTGATAAAAAGGTTTATAAAAGTTGATAATCGTCGCTGAAAGTGATAGTTCTCCCCATTTTTGAGCGGCTGTATTATCAACCCTCATCAACCCTTATAAACTTTCATCAACCCTCATCAACCTAAAACACCAACTCCCCCTTTCTCAACCACTCATTCGTTTTCAAAATAGCGATCATGGAAAGCGCATCTGTAATCTCGCCGTCCATGACCATCTCGACCACCTGGGCAAAAGGCAGACGGCGCAGGTTCAGGTCTTCCGTTTCTTCCGGGGATGCTGCGCCGAAGATCAGTTCCTGGGCGATATAAGCCACGCCATATTCGTCCGTTACGGAATTGGAAGTGTGCATTTCGAGCAGGGGCGTCCAGCGCAGGGCGGTTATGCCGGTTTCTTCCAGCAATTCGCGTTGCGCGGCCTCCAGCGGCGAAGTGCCGTGCGGGCCGCCGCCTTCGGGTATTTCCCAGGAATATTGCTCCAGCGTATAGCGATATTGCCCGACCAGCCAGGTATAACCTTCGTTGTCGAGCGGCACAATGCCGGTAGCCACATTTTTAAAATGCACCACGCCGTAAATGCCCGCCCCGCCCGAAGGATTCGTCACTTCCCGGTGCGTAATCCTGATCCAGGAGTTGTTGTAGGGTTCCTCTATCCGGTGGGTTTTCCAGGGGTTGGGGCTGTTGTCGGGGTGCTGTTTTGTGAATTTAAACATTTTTTTTGAGTGTATGGTGTTTCGTGTTTAGGGCGCTAAACACACAAATACCCGACCCATTCCTTGATCAGGCATTCCCATTTCAGCAGCGCTTTCCAGTCAGGTTCAAGCCAGCGCAGCGGATTTCCCTGGCTGTTTTCTTTAAAAAAATCGGTTCCAAAAGTATCGCAGGGCAGGCCCGCCCGTTCAAAATTGACCTCCGCGCGGCGCAGGTGCCAGGCCGAGCTGATGAGCAGGCATTTGGCGCCGGGCGCCAAACTGTCGACCCGCATTTTTGAGTACAGGGCATTTTCGCGGGTATTGCGCGATCGGTTTTCCACCCAGATGACGCTGTCCGGCACACCCAGTTGTACTAAGTAATCACGCACCATATCCGCTTCAATTTGTTCTTTTCCAATCATCCGCCCCGAACCGCCGGACAACAGCAGGTGGCGAATTTTCCCGGTTTGGTACAATAACAGCGCCGCGCTGAGACGGTTGCCCGAACGGCTGAACGTGGGCATATCCGGCGGCGACGCGGTCAGGGATTCGGTATATCCGCCCAGCACAATGCCGACTTCATAGGGTTGGGTAATAGCCGCAGGGGTATGATGCCCGGTTTCCCACCAGCCTGCCAAAACGCTGATCAGCCAGGGATTGCTGAAAACCAGAAACTGGACAACGACCGCTCTGACAGCGATTTTTTTTAAGCGCTGCCGTTTGGTAAAGTACCCAATCAAACCTGTTATCAACATCAGGTTGAGGGGTTTCAGGAAGAGCGCTACTATTTTGGAGAGTATAAAAAACATGAAAATATGTGATTGTTAAGCAAAAACCGCGGGTTTTTCGGAGATTTGCGGAAATTTTCAGCATAGAAGCGCCAGATCAATATGCCGGTGCAAACGCCTGAAAGCAAAGACTCCAAACCATCAAACCATTTACCCGCCGAAGCCTTTTTAACCGCCATAGCCCACGGGCGAAGGAGGTAAGGCGAAGGAGGGTCAAACCACTCAAACCTTTACCCGCCGAAGCCTTTTTAACCGCCATAGCCCACGGGCGAAGGAGGTAAGGCGAAGGAGG
>JAYSZC010000039.1:0-5845 GCA_043738235.1 Lewinellaceae bacterium
CTTTTTTCAGTCCGATCCTTCTGACACAACCCCGTCAATATACCACAACGGCAATTTGAACTGCACCCTCAGGGTATCAACTTGTCTACATCGGTCATAGGCCCGATGCAATCCACATTTGAACAATACAAGCCACCAATTTCACAACTCACAATTCACTACTCACCACTCACTACTCACAAACATGGAAACATCTAAACCCAACTCCCGCCGCCAGTTTTTACGCAACACAGCGTTAGCCTCTTTAGCCGTCGGCGCTGCTCCGGCCCTTGCAAAAGCGGCTCCTTCTAACCATCGCTACCAACTCGACGTGACCTGCGATGCCACCACCCGTGATTATTACGGACAAGGGCCTTTTTACACCGCCAATCCGCCCGTCATTATCAACAACCTGCTGGCAGGCCCGAACGAACCTGGCACCCGCCTGATCCTCAGCGGCGTGGTGCGCACGCTCGATTGTTCGGAAATCATTCCCAACGCCCTGATCGATATCTGGCACGCCAATGACGCCGGGCAGTACGACAATTCCGGGTACAACCTGCGGGGCACAGTCCGCTCGAATGCACAGGGTTTTTACCTGTTTGAAACCGTGCTGCCGGGTAAATACCTGAACGGCGCCAGTTTCCGCCCCCGGCATATCCATTTCAAAATCACCTCGCCGGGATTCGCCACCCTGACGACGCAGTTGTATTTTGAAGGCGATACTTCTATTCCCGGCGACGCGGCTGCGTCCATCACCAGCGGCACCTATAACGCCCTGCCGCGTATTATTCCGATTGTACTCAACGCGGAAGGCAAATACGAAGGCACCTGGGACATTGTGGTAGATGGAGATGGCGTGACCGGCGTTTCCGACCTGCATTTAGACAAAGGAATGCTTTACCAAACATCCCCGAATCCTTTCCGGGACAGCCTGCGCATCCAATACGGCGTTTTTCAGCAAGCCCGCACCAAGGTAGAGGTATTCAGCCTGCAGGGTACCCGAGTCGCCGTGCTGGACGAGCAGGCCCTCAGCCCTGAAAAATATGAAGCCGTATGGAAACCCGACAGTAGCATTGCCAAAGGCGTATATTTTATTGTACTGAAAATCAATGATTTGCAGGTGCATTATTTAAAAGTGGTAAAGGAATAACAATTCTGTTGGCAAATACGAAACAAAAAATTTATGTTTGTGCCAACAAATAGTTTTTTCTGACATGAGGTTTGGTTTTACCACAGTAGGCACATAGGATGACCACATAGTTCACATATAAAAAGGACACAACAACTATGTGAACTATGTGGCAATCTTATGTGCCTATTGTGGTAAAATCAAACACACTACTGACCCAATATGGCACGCAAATCTTCTTCCGATTCCGGCGGTTTTTTGTTTAAAACGGGCATTTTCGCAGTGCTGGCCGGCGTTGCTTTCTGGCTTTTCAACCAGTTTGGCGGTAAAAAAACCGATGAAACATCCGAGGCCGCTACCCCGACGGAAATGCCCGCCAGGCCAACTCCGGCGCCGGAAAAACCTGCACAATCGCAGGTTTCAGAATCCATTTTGCCTGTATCCACCACCGGTGAAGTGGTGCGGCACACCTGGTATGTACTGTCCTACAACGAAGACCACGAACAGGCGGAGTGGGTCGCCTACGAACTGACCCGCGACCGCCTCAATCAAAACTGGTCCGAACGCCCTAACAGCTTCCGGCCCGACCCGGATGTGCGCACCGAAAGCGCCACGCCGCGCGACTACTCCGGCAGCGGCTACGACAAAGGCCACCTGTGCGCGGCCGCAGATATGGCTTTCAACGATGCAGCCATCGACGAAACCTTTCTGATGAGCAATATGAGTCCGCAAGCGCCTGCATTCAATGGCGGCGTCTGGCGGGAACTGGAAGAATTGACCCGCGACTGGGCGCGCAACTTTGAACGATTGTACGTCGTCACCGGGCCGGTACTGACGCAGCAGCCATTGGGGCAAATCGGTTTCAGCAAAGTCTCCGTACCCGCTACATACTACAAAGTATTGCTGGCGCCGGAACAACACAAAGCAATTGCATTTGTGCTGCCCAATGCCGTTAGCACCAAACCTGTGCTGGAATACGCCTACTCCATCGATCAGGTGGAAAAACTGACCGGGCTTGACTTTTTCCCGAACACGCTGAAAGGCTTGGATGAAGAACTGGAAGGCTCGTTGGACCTCGACGCCTGGCCTATTAACCGGAAACGATACGAGGAAAGGTTGAAAACGTGGAACAAGAAATAAGGAATGAGGGATGAGAAATGACCGAGCGTGATGTGGAGGGTATCACGCTCGGTCATCCCTCATTCCTCATTCCTCATTCCTCTCAACCCTCAACAATCTCAACAAATTCAACACCATAACTTCAGATCGGACGTTTTTGTCGAACTTTGCCGCGCATTCTTAAAAACACCTTGCGCCGACCATACCATGATCTGGAATAGAATTTATCCTTTGCTACTGCTCGTATCGTTTTTGTCTGCCTGCGAAGAGACGGTCACTGCGCCAAAGCCTCGCGCCTATCCCCGCGTGATCTATCCTGAAAAAGCGTACAAACCTTTTGACCAGGGATATTGCGATTTCACTTTTGAGCAACCGGTGTATGCTGTGGTGGAACACGATACCACTTTTTTTGATGAAAAACCGGCGAGCGACTGTTGGTTCAACCTGCTGGTGCCGCAACTCAATGCCAAACTTTATTGCAGCTACTACCCCATCGGCAGCCGCAAGGATTTTGATAAATTGGTAGCCGACGCTTTTGAAATGACCAACAAGCACAACATCAAAGCCAGCTATATCGAGGAAATTCCGGTGCATCGCCCCTCCGCACAGGTATACGGTATTGTTTTCCATGTGGAAGGCGCTGCAGCCTCTACCTATCAGTTTTTCCTGACCGACTCCACCCGCAATTTTGTCCGCGGATCGCTGTATTTCAATACCCAGGCCAGGCCCGATTCGCTGGCCCCGGTGGTCGATTTTATGAAAAGAGACCTGGATAGGATGGTGAATACGTTTAAGTGGCAGTAAAGACGTGAGTCGTGAGTTGTGAGTCGTGAATCGCAACGGTCACTGTGAGTGATTGAAATTCACGACTCACCATTCACGACTCACAACTCACGAAAATTCCAGCTCCACTCGTTCGCTCACTGCATACCCGATACAGGTATTCACCATACTGCCCGGTCCTTCACGCAGGGTCGAGTCCACAAACGCCACTTCGACCTCGCCGGCGGTACATTTGGCTAAACAGGTAAAACAAACCCCGCTTTTGCAGGTATAAGGCAATGCAATACCCTGCCGGAGCGCCGCATTGAGAATCGTTTCGCCTTCAAACGTTTGGAATTCAATCTGTTCATTTTTGCCTTGTGCGTAGATCGTATGTGTTTTTGAGGTATCCATGATACGTTCCGGCAATCGTGTCTCGGGCAAAAAAGTCTCCTGGCGGATATGTTCGTCGGGGAAATCGAGTGTACGCAGCGTCATACGGGCCATGCGCATCAAGGCTCTCGGCGCACAGAGATAAAACCAGGTATTGCGCCGTTGGCGGGTTGTGATTTTTCCCTGGAAATGGGCCAACAGCAGTTGTTCCAGCAGCTCGTTGTTTAGGTGGCGGAACAGAGCGTGATTTGCATTTTTTTCCCGGCTAAAAAAATAGATACACTTGAATCGCCCGGGGTATTCTGCGATCCAGCGGTCGATTTGTGTTTTAAAAATGGTGTTCCTGCTGTCGCGATTGGCGTAATATAGTACGATTTTGGTGTTTCGATGCGCCTGATCCTGTGCCTTCAGCAACATTTTTAATTGACTGAACACCGGCGTAATACCGCTTCCCGCCGCGATAAAAAAAATGGTATCGACCCTTTTTTCAGGTAATAAAAACAGCCCGTTCGGTTCGATGGTATCCAGCAAATCGCCCGGTTGTACGTGGCGGAGCAGATAATTTGAAAATTCCCCGTTGACGACGCGTTTGACCGTGATGGCCGGCAAGGCATCTATGCCCGGACAAGTGCTGAAGGAGTACGCGCGGCGTTTTTCCTGACCATTCGATTGGAACAGTAGCGTCAGGTATTGCCCGGGCTGGTAATGCAGCGGGCTGCCATCGGCGGGTTCCAGGACAAAAGTTGCACTATCGCCGGTTTCCAGGGTTTTGGAAAGAATGCGCAGGCGGCGGCGTAGCTCCATCGTTCAGTTGCGGTAACTTTAACTGCTTACAAATCCGAAACGACAATAATACGCAGTATTTTTCTATTGTCATTTCGTCTTCAATCAGACATATTCACTTTCCGGCCTGTATTTTGCATTTATAGTTCCTTTCGCTACTTCTCTCTTGTCATAACGTATTGTATGCATTTGCTCTCCTTCTCCATCGCGACAAGGTGGGTTTTCTAATTGACAACATCAAACTCTATTTTTATGAAAAAAGCCTCTACTCTTTTTTTGCTCCTTGCAGCAACCGGTTATTTTTTGTCTTGTGTGCACGAACCGGCAACAGATTTGGATGACTCGCTGGAAGCATCTTTGAACCTGCGGTCAGCCACCGGCTCGTACGAACATTTTATTTTGCCCGAAAGCGACGACTACGCAATGTTGCCCAATCAGGATGTAAAGAATCCCATCACCCCCATTAAAGTGACCCTGGGCAGATTACTCTTTTTTGAAACCGGTCTCGGCCTGGAGCCGACTTACCCTGTTTCCAAAGTAGCGTATTCCTGCAGCAGTTGCCATATTCCCGAAAGGGGTTTTACGGCAGGTCGCTTTCAGGGTATCGCAGACGGTGCGGTGGGTTTTGGTGAAAGCGGAGAGGGACGTATGAAAAACCCGTCTTATATGGGCAATGATGTGGATGCGCAAGGGGCAAGGCCACTGCCTGTTATCAACACTGCTTTTGTAACAAACGCTTTGTGGGCCGGCACGTTCGGTTCATTCGGCGCAAATGAAGGCACCGAGTCGGTCTGGAACCAGGATACGCTGGTAGAAATCAACTTCAAGGGCCTGCAAGGCTTAGAAGCCAATAACAACAGGGCTTTAATTGTACACCGGCAGGTGGTGAATAAAAACGTGACCGATTCGCTGAATTATACGGCGCTGTTCGATGCGGCATTCCCGGAGATTCCTGTGAACGAACGGTACACCCGCGCTACCGCTGCTTTTGCCATCGCCGCGTATTTCCGCACCATTCTGACCAATGAAGCGCCTTTTCAATTGTGGCTCAAGGGAGACAAAGCAGCCATGACCGAGCAGCAAAAAAACGGCGCTCTGATTTTCTTTGGAAAAGCCGGTTGTTCGAGCTGCCACAACAGCCCTTCTCTGAATACCCTGCCGCACGGTTTTTTTGCGCTGGGCGTGAATAATTTGCACCAGAGCGGATATGAGGTGTTTCGCACCGGCCCCAATGACAAACGAACCCTCGGGCGGGGTGGCTTTACCGGTCGCGCGGAGGATATGCACAAGTTCAAAGTGCCGCAGCTCTACAACCTGAAGGATGTAGGCTTCTATTTCCACGGCGCCAGCAAAACGTCCTTGAGGGATGTGGTAGAATATTTCAACAACGGTATTCCGGAAAACCCGGATGTACCTGCCAGCCAGATATCACCTTTGTTCCGTCCCTTGCATTTGACGGAAGAGGAAAAAGCCGACCTGGTGGAATTTCTGGAAAACGGTCTGCACGACCCTAATTTGAAGCGTTATGCGCCTGCGATAACGATGTCGGGCAATTGTTTCCCGAATAATGATCCGGCCTCGAGGGTGGATATGGGGTGTAATTGATACAAAAGAGGCACACGGATTGGATTTTTTCCCGACGTAGAGTAATGGCACACGGATTGAACGGATTAGACA
>JAYSZC010000040.1:0-2360 GCA_043738235.1 Lewinellaceae bacterium
GAAATACCGATACCACCGTCGCCCGGCTGGATCGCCTGGTCCATCATAACATTTGCAACGGAGCCGTCGGCTTGCGGCGCATCGTCTGTTTCCGTATAACTTCCGGTGTTCAGTTTCACGCCGAGACCCAGCATCAGGTTACCTTTGTGAGATGTATTGGGGTCAAAAACCCAGTAATTCGCGCTCAAACGGACATCGCCCAGACCTTTGGCATACACGCTGTAACGGAACGTATCCCTGGGTGTTGTAGTCGTGCGCAATACCTGCGAGCGTTCGTTGTGTACCCACGGAATAGCAACATTCAACTGGATGCGGTCGGTCAGGCCGTAGGAAAAATTCAGATCAACGGCGTGTGAGTAAATATTCACCGCATTGCCGCGCACTTTTCCGTCTGGGCCGATACCGCCGCCGGTCGTCTGGCGCTCGTGTTGTTCTTCCGTGCCTACAAAATGGCGCCAGGAATGGAAATAACGATACGTGGTACCCACCTGAAAATCCTGTTTGGCTAAGTTGTAGGACATGCCCGTATTAGTGGAACACATGGTACCGTTACCGCCCATTTGACGCACTGCCACACATCCTTGTGCATGGGCAGATGCGGAAGAGGCAATCAAAAAGACAACAAGCAAGAGAGATGGTAAAAATTTCATGTTGAATATGTTTTTAGAGCGGGTGTTTCCATCGCTGAAAAACCGCTGCATTGAAGTAATAATTGTAAAAAGAATGGAGCCGAAAGTCGCCCGAATACCACACAAATCACCCAAGCATACTTTTGTGACCTTTGTGGTAAAGTATGTGGCTGTACTTTCGGAAATAATACAGGTAAAAATGGATTTAAGCGCAATCCGGCGGAGGAACCAAAACCGACAGCGGGCTGGTCGGCAAAAAGAAGGTGTAATGCCAGACAGATGCTTTTAAAGCACTGTTCCATGGGTGATTACATCCAACCAACATGGGAGAAATAGCCGGTGAAAACACCGTCATAAAATCCTTCGAAGAAGGTGCGTGGTGGCTGACAGGCTGCTGTTTGTGCGACTGATCATCCGAGGAAAGGTTGTTCAGAATCGAACTGAGGGCGTCAAATTTGTCGCGCGCACTGATATTGCGTTGCAGCGTAAAATAGAGCGTATCGTTCTCATAACGCCGCTCCACAACGTTGTAAAAGTCGTCCCCGAGTTTGAAACATTTCTGTACCGGATCTGTCTCTTCAAAGTTGCCGGTATAGGGAAGCGGGGCGTGTACCTTGATTTCTATCTGTTCATCATTCATCGCTGCCCTGGGCAATGGCGTCTCCAATGCCCTAGTATAATGCAGGGACATGACCAACGGCTCCGATATTTTGTAGAGCAGTACGGCGAGCAACGATATGGTGAATAGAAGCCTCAAAAAGTAGTTATCCGTTATTAGTTATTGGTTATCAGTGTTGATAATCAAGCATTTGCAAGGAATTTAATCTAAACTATTTTGCTTGATATAGTTACAAAATATTGCGCTTTGTGCGGCAAAGAAAGCAAAGTTTGGGGAATAAAAACAGGTACAGCATAAAATATTATCTGACTACCAGCTTATTGGTCATTTGATTAATGAAATTTTTCCAATAATATGATTGGGATGCGATCATTTGCCTGCCATTCACTGGCCACATAGGCAAAATTGTCTGGAAACAAATCATTCCAGATAATAGTCAGGGGTAAAGTTGTTACAATTCTGTGTTTAAGTTCCATGTTTTTTCCGCTTTCGGAGAAATTTGTATCTTTAAATTGCTCACCTTCGATATATGTTTTGTCCATTTTGCTGTTTTTTCGATCTCAAGAAAGACGCACAAAATTACGCCGGATTTTGGCCTGGAGTAGCAACTTTCTATTTACGACCAATTCCCACATTTTACCGACCTTTGTTTTTTCTCCCATAAACCGGCTTCAACTACGCAATACCATGATTATTGTACAGGATATTCTCGTCAGCGACGATGTCGTCGAACAACAGTTCATCTGCAACCTGAGCGCCTGCAAAGGCGCCTGCTGTTGGGAAGGCGACTACGGCGCGCCCTTGGACGATGAAGAATTGCCGATTCTGGACGCCATCTATGAAAAAGTAAAACCTTTTCTCCTGCCGGAAGGCGTTGCAGCCATTGAAGCGCAGGGCACTTCTTCCTTTTTCAAAGGTATGGGCAACGGCACCACCTTAGTGGACGGCGGCCCCTGCGCCTACATGACCCGCGACATACTGGGTATTGCCCAATGCGGCATCGAACAGGCCTGGAAAGCGGGTGCTACCGATTTTCAAAAACCCATTTCCTGCCACCTCTATACTATCCGGGTCGAAAAATTTGAACATTTCGGCTCCGAAGCCCTTAATTA
>JAYSZC010000041.1:0-5839 GCA_043738235.1 Lewinellaceae bacterium
CAGTTTCGGCCATCTTTTGAACGATTTGTTCGACCTGGAACCGGATCGCATCGCCGGAAAGAAGAACAGGATGGCGGAATTTTCGCAATGGCAAAGACGGGGCATTTTATCCCTTGCTTTACTGACAGCATTATTACCCTGGGTTTGGTTGCCTGCCGACCGCTTTTCGTATTTTTTACTGATCGCCGAGTTTTTGCTGCTGGCCGCTTATGCCGTTCCGCCTGTCAGGCTGAAAGACCGGTTTGGCTGGGCGGTTGCTGCCGACGCCGCTTATGCCTACGCCCTCCCCGCAGTACTGGCTGCCTACACGTTTTTCCTGGCCGGAAACCAGGATGTGGACAGGCTTTTGTTTGGGCTGCTGTTTTGCTGGCAAATGGCATTGGGCGCCCGGCATTACCTGAACCACCTGGCAAACGACCGGGACAACGACCTGCGCTCGAATACCCATACCCTGGCGACCCGCATGGGCAACCGCTGGATTCACCGGCTCGGCGCCCGGTTGGTACTGCCTGTGGAAGGGATTGCTTTCGCCTGTTTCCTCCTCGTTTTGGGGATGCATCACCTGGCAGCGGCTTTGGTTTCGGCGGCCTTGTGGGGATTGTCGGCCGCTTTTCCGCTCGTGCTGGCCTTAGCCCGGAAGCACACGCCTTTTTCATTCCGTTTTTCCGTTCTGACATTCGACCAGTTGTACCAGGAATGGCTTCCTTACGGCCTGTTAGCCCTGCTTTGTGTGCAGCACTGGTATTATTGTCCGCTGCTCCTGGCCCATCTCCTGTTGTTGCGCTCGCCTTACATCAGCTATTTTTTCCGTCGAATGGCGCCGCTGCTGCGGGCGTTTCTACTTCCGCTGTACGTTTTCCAAAAAAAAGCACCGGCAAAAGAAACAGCAGCCACATCGGTTCCTGCGAACCTGCCCGTCATCGCCGTTGTCAATTTCAACAAACATAAATACACCGAAACGTTTATCTGGGAAATGATTCCCCGGCTCCGTTTCCGGATTTTGTACTTGTATGGAGATGCGCTCCCTTTGTACGACCACGATGACAAGCATTTTTTATCCGGCTCCCCGAGCCTGCAATTTCTGGCCCGGTTGATCGAAAACGTATTCAACCTCGGCGATTATTATTTTCACCGGCGCAGCATCATGTCCTATCTGCAAAGCAAACGGGTGCGCCTGATCCTGGCCCAATTCGGCCCGACCGGGGTAGAAATGCTGCCCATTGCTACCGATCTGGGCATTCCGCTGGTTGTCCAGTTTCACGGATATGACGTATTCCGAAAAGATACTGTGAAAGAACTCCTGCCCCAATACCAGGCGCTTTTTCAAAAAGCCGGCAGGATCATCTGCGTTTCGGAAATCATGCTTCAGCGATTAACAGAAATGGGCGCTCCTGCAGAAAAACTGTTTCACCTGCCCGCATTTGTCCGGCTGGACTTATTTCCCTATTCGGATCATGCGGCGCTACCGCCTTCCTTCCTCGCGGTCGGTCGTTTTGCAGAAACCAAAAGTCCGCACCTGAGCATCCTGGCTTTCCGGCAAGTGGTGCAGGAAATCCCGGAGGCGACGCTCACATTTATCGGTAAAGATGGCGGCGGCGAATTGTTTGAAGCCTGTGTCATATTGGTAAAAGCATTGAACCTGGAAACAAACGTTCATTTCCAGGGCGTTCAGGAGCACCAAACCGTAGCGGAGGCAATGGCACGGCACCGGATTTTTGTGCAGCATTCGCTCACCACGCCCATTCAGGGAGATATGGAGGGTAAACCCGTTGCCATCATGGAGGCGATGGCAGCCGGTATGCCCATCGTCGCTACGCGGCATTCGGGTATTGCGGAGTTGATTGATCATGAGCACAGCGGATTGCTGGTAGCCGAATATGACATAGATGGAATGGCGCAGGCGATGTTGCGACTGGCCCGCGACCACAACCTGGCCCGGCGACTTGGTCGCGCAGCAAGCGAACGCATCCGGCGCGACCCGCTGATCGCGCAAAACCTGGAAACACTGGAAAATCTGCTGCTACAATCCATGGTTTAAAAATTCTTTGTAAATGCTTGATTATGAACACTGATAACCAATAACTAATAACGGATAACTACTTATATTTGTGATCTCCAAGGCTCCTCAAAGGCCTGCATCTTTAAAAACTGATTTGTAAAAAAATGAAAACAGCACTCGTACTTGGCGCGGGCGGCTTCATAGGGAGCCATTTGGTGCGCCGTTTGAAATCCGAAGGTTTTTGGGTGCGGGGGGTAGACCGGAAATATCCGGAGTTCTCCCCTTCGGCTGCCGACGAATTTGTCCTCGCAGATTTGAAAAACCCGGCATTGGTCCAGAAAATCTGGATGCCGAACGCCAATGAAGTGTATCAACTGGCAGCAGAAATGGGCGGCGCCGGATTTCTCTTCACTGGCGAGCACGACGCGGAAGTGATGCATGATTCAGCGCTCATCAACCTGAATGTGCTGGATCAGTGCGCCCGGCAGCCGGCAAAAAAAATCTTCTATGCATCTTCGGCCTGTATCTATCCCAGGCACAACCAGAACGACCCGGAATCGCCGGATTGTTCGGAAGATTCCGCTTATCCTGCCGATCCCGACAGCGAGTACGGTTGGGAAAAACTGTTCAGCGAACGCCTTTACCAGGCATACAGCCGCAATTTCGGCCTGCACGTCCGCATCGCAAGGTTTCACAATGTGTACGGCCCCGAAGGCGCCTGGGTCGGTGGCCGAGAAAAAGCGCCGGCTGCCATTTGCCGGAAAGTAGCGCAGGCGGATTCCAGCGAATTCGTGGAAATCTGGGGCGATGGCAAACAAACGCGCTCTTTTTTATACATCGACGATTGCCTCGACGGCATACGGGCCATCATGGACAGCCCTTCCGGCACACCCCTGAACATCGGCTCCGAAGAAATGATCTCGATCGGCGATTTTACCAGGATGATTATTGAAATTTCCGGCAAAAACCTGCTTATCAGGCATACAAACGGGCCTCAGGGCGTGCGGGGGCGCAATTCGGACAACCGCTTGGTTACCCGGCAAACAGGATGGACGCCACGTTATTCCCTGAAAAAAGGTATTACTCAAACCTACAGCTGGGTCGCCGCCCAGGTGTCAGCCTTACAACCTGCGCCGTGAAAAAGATTGGCATTATCGGTATTGGAAAACTGGGTCTGTGCCTGGCGCTGGAACTGGAACGTGCCGGGTTCGAGGTGACGGGCGTCGATCTTGACCCGCATTATGTGGATCAACTCAATACCCGCAGTTGGAACAGCCCAGAACCCGGCGTGGCGGATTATCTGAAAAACGCAGCGCATTTCCGCGCTGCGACGGATATCCACAGTATCCTGCAGGACGACATCTCCATGCTGTTTGTACTGGTTCCCACACCCGATGCGCCGAACGGCGGGTATGACCACAGTTATATTGATGCATTGAGCCATGAACTGATTTCATTTGGGCGCCGGAATGCGGAAGTGCATCTTGTGGTAGGTTGCACCACGCTCCCGGGCTACTGCGACCAGCTCGCCCAACGGTTGGCGCCCTATCAGTATTCGGTCAGTTACAAACCTGAATTTGTTGCGCAGGGAAACATTCTGCAAGACATGGAACAGCCCGATATTGTACTGATCGGGGAGCACAACGCGGCTGCCGGGCAGGAAATCCAACGCGTATTTGAACGCGTATGCAGGAATAGCCCTGCCTTTCATCGGATGGATCGCCTGAGCGCAGAAATCTGCAAATTGGCCACCAATTGTTTTCTGACGACCAAAATATCCTTTGCCAATTCCATCGGCGACCTGGCCCTGCGGAGCGGCGCTGATCCGGCAAAAATCCTGGCGGCCATCGGCGGCGATTCCCGCATCGGTTCCAAATACCTGCGCTACGGTTTCGGATTCGGCGGCCCCTGTTTTCCAAGAGACAACCGCGCCCTGAATCATTTTGCCCGCAGCCGGCAATTTGATTTGCTGCTTTCCCAGGCCACCGATGCCGTCAACAGCCGGCACCTGCACTTCCAGTTTGAACACTGGATGCAAAACAATGCCCCGGAAGATGTGATCGAATTCGACTCGGTTGCCTTCAAAAAAGGAGCCGTTTCGGTCGAAGAATCCCAACAATTGGCCCTGGCGCTGCTGCTGGCAAAGGCGGGGCGGCGTGTCAGGGTGCGCGACCGGCCGGAAGTGATCGAAACGCTCCGGCAGCGCTTTGGCGATTTATTGTTGTATCAAACCGAGACCGATGGATAAAACCGCACAAACAACCGTACTTAGCGCCCGGGCGGCAGGTTTTGGTTCGTATCTCCGCGAATTGTGGAATTACCGTCAATTGACCCTGCTGCTGGCGCGGCGTGACTTAAAAGCAAAATACGCCCAAAGCGTTCTGGGTATCCTGTGGGCCTTGCTCCAGCCCCTGACCGGCCTGCTGATTTTTACCTTTTTTTTCGATAAAATCATCCATATCGAAACGCCCCTACCCTACCCGCTTTTTGCTTTTACCGGCATCGTTTGCTGGCAATTTTTTAGCGCCATCGTGTCCACTGCGGGCACTTCGCTGCTGGAATCGCAGCACCTCATCAAAAAAGTTTATTTTCCAAAATTGTCGTTGCTGCTGGCAAAAGTGCTGGCAGGTTTGGCGGAATTGGCTATTTCTATCGGTCTGCTGATCGGGATGATGGCTTTGATGGGTATCAATCCCGGCGCGCGGGCGCTTTTTTTTCCTGTGGTCATCCTGTGCATTATCGCAGTCGGTTTGTCGGCGGCTATCTGGTTGAGCGCCCTGACGATCCGCTACCGCGATTTTTACCATATTATTCCGTACCTGCTGAATTACGGCATCTGGGTGACGCCGGTCTTTTTTCCCGACACCCTGCTCCCGCAACAGTACGCCTGGATACTGCACTTCAACCCCATGGCCGCCTGCATTGCCTGTATGCGTTGGGCGCTGCTGGGCGACCAATTCCCGGACGCCGGGTACCTGATGTCGCTGATACCGGTTGCCATTTTGCTGTGCTCCGGTTTGTGGTATTTCCGCACGATTGAAAACGAAATTTCCGATTATGTTTAAAAATCAATCGCATCAACAGCAGTTCGACGAAAAAGGATATGTCATCCTCCCGCTTTTCCAGCCGGAGCAGGTGCAACATTTGCTCGACCTGTACTATGAAACCATCCAGCAGGATCAGGTAAGCGGACTGTATGAAAGCAGCCGGAACAACACTGCCGAAGTGAACCACCGGATCAATCAGGCGCTTTTCCACACATTTGAGACGGCTTGCGAACCCGTTTTCCAGCCCTGCCAACTGTATGGCGGCACCTTTATGGTCAAGTCCCGCCTGAACTCTGAAGTATTGCCGCTGCACCAGGACTGGAGCGTGGTGGAAGAGGAGCAATTTGCCACTTTATTCGTCTGGTGCCCGCTGATGGATGTGAGCGCCCACAACGGCGGACTTTTCGTGCTGGAAGGCAGCCACCAATATTTTCACACCCTCCGTTCAGGCTCTTACTCCAGCAATCGTTATGTGTTACCGCCTGCTTTGCACGATTATGTGCGGGATATTTCCCTGAAAGCGGGTGAAGCCATCCTGTATTCGGATCAACTTTTCCATGGAAGCCATGCCAACAACAGCGACCGCGACCGGATCGTGGCAACGGCTCAGGTGATGCAGGCCGGTGCGCGCCTCGTTTATTTTCACAAAGCCGACGATTCAACGGTGGATGTGTACGAAGGTTCCGCCGATTTTTACCTGACGCAGATCGACCGCATTGCCAGGGGACAAAAACCCTTAGATATTCCCAAACTTTATTCCCGGCCTTACCGGCACGTGTCTGTCACCGATGCG
>JAYSZC010000042.1:0-2357 GCA_043738235.1 Lewinellaceae bacterium
CAATGGGTTGAAAAATTTCAGTTCGCACCCGGCAGGTGATACTGGTAGTGTCCGGCGGGTTGCCGGCAGAAAGACCAAGGCCGGTCCCGAAAAAACAAATAGTAAGCAGGAAAATGGAAATGTGTTTCATGACACAAAGGCGAAAAAAGGGATGATGAAAAATGTTTCAGAATAAAAAATTCAAAAACGAAAACCAGGCCGCAAACGTCAAAATGCCTTATACCTGCCAAATTTCAGATGGCAACTTGAGCCTTTTTTGCATGCCTCCACAGTTTACCGACACATTTGCCCTGCTCACCTATCCTTCCTTCCATACAAAAAAAGAGACCATAGATTTGTTGCAACAACACTGAAAGTGATATGCAAAAACTACTACTACTCTTTGCCCTCCTACTCTGGGCAGGCATACTTGCGTCTCAAACCCACGAGGATTCCGTCCGGGTCAATAGACTTTATTACGGTACTTTGGAAAAAGTACTGGATGAAATCATCACAGAACACAAGGTCAGAATCGTATTCGACCGGGCGGCAATGGCTCAAAGCTTCCGAACAGGTATCGATGCTCAAAATGACACCTTCCAAACTCGCTACACTGCCGTCGCTCGGCGAGCGGGATATTTTCCGATCCTTCCAGTTGATGCCCGGTATAAGCGCTGCAAATGAGCATAACAGCGGGTTGTACGTGCGTGGTGGCACGCCCGACCAGGCCCTTACCCTCTACGATGGATTTACGGTGTACAATGTCGATCACCTGTACGGTTTTTTCTCCGCTTTTAATTCCAATTCTATCAAAGATGTACAGTTGTACAAAGGTGTTTTCGATGCCAAATATGGCGGCAGGCTCTCTTCCGTAGTCGAAATTACCGGAAAAGACGGCAATAACCGGCGTTTCAATGCGGGCGGCGACCTGAGCCTGTTGAGCGCCAACATTTGGCTGGAAAAACCTTTTAGCGAAAAATTCACCACTATCATCACTGCCCGGCGAAGTTGGAAAGGCCCCTTGTATCAGAAGATTTTTGACCGTTTCAGCGGCGAAGAAGACGATACGCAAAACACCCCGTTCGGCGGCCAATTCGGCAATGCACAGGTGTCATCGTATTTTTACGACATCAATGCCAAAGCAACCTGGAAACCCAATGAAAAAGATGTTTTTTCGCTCAGTTTCTACAATGGCGCCGACAAGTTAGACAACTCTATCACCCCTCAACTTCCTTCTGGCTTCGGCGGCGGCGGCGGGCGACTCAGGCTTGGTATCACCGACCTGACCAACTGGGGAAATACGGGAGCCAGCCTGAAATGGAGTCGAAAATGGAACGAGCGGCTGTACGCCAATACACTCGTCAGCTATTCCAATTATTTTTCCAACCGCGATCGCTCTGTGAGCTGCGCATTCGAACGAGACGGCGAATCGCAGGATATCAAGCGTGGTACTTTTGAAAACAACAACTTGAAAGACTTTTCCGCCAAAACGGACTGGGCCTGGAAATTTCTGCCCGTCACTTTTACAATCGAGGGCGACCCCACAGGGCAACAGGTGGCCCCTTTGCTGCTTTTACCTTTTGTTGAAAATGCTTTTAAATTCGGTAGCAGCACCCGGGACTTGTCGCCCATTCAAATCGCAGTGGTTGTCTCTGAAAAACAATTGACCTTATCCTGCCAAAACCATATCCGTAGTACACAAGCCACTTCCAGTGGAATTGGGATTGCCAACACCCGCCGACGGCTCGAACTGCTGTATAATGGGCGTTACAGCCTGCGTATTTCCGAACAAAAAGGCATTTATACCGTGCTGTTAAACATCGAACTATGACCTGTCTCACACTCGACGACGAACCTCTCGCGCTGCAATTGCTCGCCTCCTATACCAAGCGGCTCCCGATATTGACGCCACAAGGTTTTTTTAACAACCCTGACGAGGCCCAAAAACGCCTTTCAGCGGGCGACATCGACCTGCTTTTCCTTGATATTCAGATGCCGGATATCAGCGGTTTACAGTTTTTAAAGAAATTAACCAACCCTCCGATCGTCATTTTCACCACAGCGTACGCCGAATTTGCCGTCGACGGTTTCAACCTCAATGCAGTCGATTACCTGCTGAAGCCTTTTGACTTTGATCGTTTTGCCAAAGCGGTCCAGAAAGCCTGCGACTACCGGCAATTTTTAAACCACCAGAAAAATGAAAGCGTTACGAGTCTGTTTGTTAACGTGGAATACAGTATCGTACAAATTCCTTTTGATGATATTGTTTTTATAGAAGGATTTGGCGATTACATCAAAATCCATACCGCCGGCAGACCCGTTTTAACACTCCTTCCACTCAAAAATGTGCTAAAACTGCTGCCTGCACAGCGTTTTTT
>JAYSZC010000043.1:0-5829 GCA_043738235.1 Lewinellaceae bacterium
CCGGTGAACGTAACCACATAGACATACACCCCGGTCGGCGAAAGCGCTCCGGTATTCATTTGCCGGCCATTCCAGTCTTCCGTCGGATCGTTGGTTTCAAACACCATTTCTCCCCAGCGGTTCCAGACACTCATATTGAAATTAGTGGAGCCTTCCAGGAATCCTTTTCCAAAAAAGCCGTCGTTGACGCCGTCGCCGTTGGGGGTAAAAGCATTGGGCATAAACCAGCGGATTTCAGGGCGGATGTCCAGGTACCTGGTCAGGGAATCTTTGCAACCTTTCGGGTGGGTTACGATCAGGCGCACCTTCATCAAACCCGTATCCGGGAAAGTGAAGACAGGATTTTGCTGGGTGGAAGTGGCAAAACGGTCGAATTGCCAGTTCCAGCGGTTGGCATCCGTGGAGAGGTCGATAAATTTGACCATATTATTCAGGTTGCTGAGCAGTGTATCGGGGTCGAACGTAAAATTGGCGGTAGGGGAGGGTTCCACCCGTATCAGGCTCGGGTAGAAATCGGAAATAAAACATCCGATCGGGGAAGTGATTTCCACGCTCACGTCGTACACGCCTTCTTCCGTGTAGGTATGCATCGGGCTGATCACACCGTTTACCTGATTGCCATCGCCAAAATCCCATCGGATGTCGTAGGTACTGTCAATGGGCGTCGACAGATTTGTGAAGGTTATTACCCCCGGCACACATCCGAGATAACTGCTCGGCTCGATGATAATGAGTGGCGGCGCCGGAAACCAGTTGATGAGTTGCAGGGTATCGTCGGAGCAGCGGTTTTCATCTGTGACACGCAGCCGAACCGGGTGGCTACCCGGAATACCATACAGATAATCAGGACTTTGCACATCGGACGTTCCGCCCGGCACTCCGAAGGTCCAGTTCCATCTATTGATTACGCCCTCGCCGGTGGACAGGTCGGTAAACTCAACTGGGCCTGCTACGCAGGTATCGTAGGCATAAGTGAAGTTAGCTTCAATTTTTGGGAAAATATTGACGGAAATAAATGCGGTGTCTCCACAAAGATCACCCGGATTGAGATACAAGGTGCCTGTGTAAAAGCCGGTGTCAGGAAATACCACCGTCGGATTCCAGTCCTCCGTATTGCTGTAAGGCGACCCGGGAATATTGAAACGCCATTCAAAATTGGTAATATATTGCTCTTGTACGCTTTGATTGATAAAAGTGACGGCATTGCTTCCACAAGAAACAAGTACATATCGCCCAGGCCCGGCAATGGAATCCTCTTCAATGTCCGCAATCACCGTTGGACTACAGTCGGCGACATTGAACTGAAACTCGCGTTTGACAGTTGAAAGCAACAAGCCATTTCGAAATTCCTGTACACAGATGCCTACCACAAATTGTCCCAGCATGTTCGGTGTTCCGGTGATCAAACCTGTGGTGGAATTGATATTGACCTGAGGCGTACCTCCCATCGGATTGCCGGGCGTATAAGTGGGTACGTTAAAAGGAACATTGTCGAAAGGCGGAGCGCAGGGCGGGGTAGGAACGGCGCCCACGCAGGAGAACAGGGCGTTGCCCTGTGTTATATTGCCGCCTCCGGCGAAGGGCGTGCAGAAACTATACACCAACTGGTCTCCTTCCGGGTCGGTCGCTCCGTGGTCAAATTCCAGCGGGAAATTGTTGCAGATAATAATAGGTGGAAAATTATCAAACGTAGGACTGTCGTTGCACAGCAATTGCGCATCGGGCGTAATTTCGATCATATAGGTGGCTCCGACATCGCCCGGATTCAGGATGTTGGTGATACTTTCATTGCGGCAGCAGCGCTGATAAACAATGAAGTAACTCTGGTTGCGCACCGCCAGGTTGATGGTAAAGGTATATATTGCCTGTTCCACACATACAATAGGTATATTCAGTGCACAATTCGGGGTATCCGGTATCAACCTGGAAATCATCGGGTTCAGGACGCTGAAAACGGTATCCCGCACATTCACATTGTAGGTGCCCCGGTAGATAGCAAACTGTGCAGGGTTGTCGAATTCGGCGCCGCCGCCCAGACAATCACGGTATACTTTCATCGTAAAACGATAGTTGCGCGAATTGCCGGGGCCATTGCCTAAGCACTCATACGTAATATCTCCTCCGATGATATGCCGGGCTTCCAGCGCCAATGGGGTCAGGAATGATACCAGGATGGTAAATAAAACAGGCAAGATGCCATGCCGGGTGATTTGTTTCATAATTCATTTTTTCCGGCAAGAACGGATGAGATTTTTATTCGTTCCTGCCGCCTTATCTGATGGATTTACACTGATTGTTACGTTTGGCAATTTTGTCTTTTAACTTTTTGCGGGCTTTTGCCGTAAAAGTCCGACTTTTGCCCGGCCAATTTAAGGCTACAAACGAATACAAACTCCAATTGTTGGTTTATGTTCCTGCTACGTGACGACATTTCAGATATTGCTGCCATTCTTGAAAAGGGTGGAACCATTTGTTACCCGACAGATACCATCTGGGGTATCGGTTGTGATGCCTTGAATGAGGCGGCGGTTGCCCGTGTCTCCGCCATCAAAGGCCGGACACCGGAAAAGGGCTATGTTTTGCTGGTTTCCGACCTTGATATGTTAAAGCGGTACGTACCCAAGCTCAATCCACGACTGGAAACTTTACTCGCCTACCATACAAGACCATTGACGATCATATACGAGCGAAACGTTGGGTTGCCTGCTTATCTAAAAGCGGCAGACGGCTCCGTGGCGATCCGTTTGCCGCAGGACGAATTTTGTCAGAAACTGATTGCAGCGCTTGGAAAGCCCATCGTCAGTACTTCCGCCAATAAAAGCGGCGAACCTTTTCCGGCGACTTATGGCGGCATCAGCAGCGAAATACTCGGCGCGGTCGACTATGTGGTGAAATACCGGCAGGATGACAGGGAACCGCACGAACCTTCTTCTATTGCGAAGCTGGACCGGCATCTGGAACTGGAGTTTTTGAGGGATTGAGGTTTTTTTCAACCAACGGTTCATTCGTGGAAGCAATACAAATTGAGTAACCCCCGCGCTTTAGCCGGGGGAAATGAACGGGACAACACAGATGGGTTTTAACCCAAAATGAGTGATCTGGGGTTAAAACCCCGGTGGGTTTGGTTTCTTCTATACCCCCGGCTAAAGCGCGCGGGTTAGTCAAATGCATAAGTTGTTTTTTAAGCTTTACTAAGCGAGCCATTTTTAGATTTCTTCAACCCATGATTTGTATAAAATATTAATTCAAAAACCGGGAGGGATGCAACACTTTAGCGTAGTTATCCCGCCGCTGATACTCCCTGAAAACCCCTGCATAATCCTCCGCACGGTAACGCGCAAAAACCTCCGCCGCCACATTCGGGAGTTTTCGGTACGGCGAAAGACCTAAATCCTTCAGTAAAATATCCAGGTACTGTTGGAAGCGGGTGTTCACGCCGCAGGAGCGCGAAGGTTCAAAATGGATATGTTCGCGTTTCCAGGCTTGCAGGTATGCGATACTTTGCTCCATGACATCCACAGGCGGAAGTTCCAGTGTTCCTTTCCATAAGGCGCTGATCCATAACGTTCCGACCTCGACAGCGGGCACGTGCATAAAGCAGTGGTTATAGCCTGCGAATCCCAGGCGTGGAATCCGGGGATGCACCAGGTGCCGGTATAATTGCACCCCGTCCGGTTCTGATTCCAGCATGCCCCGATAGCCGGCCAGCCAGCCGTCCGCTTGCTCCGCAAGCGCCGTCACGCGGTGTTGCAGCTGCACATCCAGCCCAAAATGCCGCACCGCCGCCTGCAGGTATTGCATGATTTGCGCTCCGGTCGGGTGCAAGTCGGGTTGAAACGGCCAGAGGAAATCGGAAATGTGGTAATGATCGGCGATGTTTTGCAGCCGGATATTCGGATAGGCCAATGCCCAGACGCCGCCGATCTGGTCTGATTTTTCAAAAATAACTACCTCGAATCCGCTTTTTTTCAGCATCGCTGCCGATGTAATGCCGGAAATGCCGCTGCCGATGACGGCTACACGGGGCGCCGGGGTGTTGTTGTTGCCCATTGTTCTTCGTTTTACGTTTTGGTAAAATTGTACAATGGAACCAAGGAGATTGATGGTTATAAGGGGTTGCGTGGTGCGTCTGGAGAAACGACGAAGGAGGGATTTAGGGAGTGTAATGACTATTTTTCTATTCCCAAGAAAGGTAAAGGAAGCGATAATTTCAATTCCTCGAAGTTGGAATAAAAGCCTTCGCGAATTCTTGCAATTTCTTTATCTCCTTTTTTCAAAATAACTATCTGAATCTGTTAGATAGAAGCAACAATTCCTTGTAAGCAGACTGAATCACCGGGCTCCTTTCCGTTGTATGCTTTAAGTTTTGGAGCAGGTAATCCAGAGCCGCACCCACCTCTCCAATGGTAATCATTTCTCTACAATAAGTTACTGTATCATTTAAGGTAGCGCTCTTTGGTTTTGGTTCAGGTAAAAAACACAAGCCATCCCTTCATAAGGAATGGCTCATGTTTAATAAAATCGGTACGTAGAGCGCTGAAAACCTTAGGGTTTGATAACCACAATGGTTTTACTGGCGGGATAATCATCTACTATGACGAGTACCTGGTAAATGCCTGCTGCTAATGATCTTGCCGTGAGGTGTATCTGTGTATTCGGAAGCGCAACGTACGATTCCTGCAGTACAACTTGTCCCAAACGGTTGATTAACCTGATCGTAACCGGTTTGTCAACACTTTCCGCACTCAGATTTACGGTAAAGTCTTCCCATAGTGGATTGGGGATGATTGTAAAGTCATACTCCGGATTTATCGTCTCCTGTTTGTTGTTGCGGGAAACAACATCCTCTGTTGTCGCCGGTAGCGGTGGCAACGGTGGCGTATAAGGCATACAGACAAAGGAACATTCATCAAAATAATTATGAAGGTCACCGATATAGCCTGCCAGTACTCCCAAGTCGCTGTTTGACAAATCCGGATTGTCCCCCAATACTTTACTGGTATAAGAGAGCAAACCACCGACCGTTGTAATTGGAGGTTCTACCTCAAGAATGAGTTGCGGTGTCTCGACACATGCGTTTGTCAGGTGCAAATTGTTGAAGGAGGGGAACAGCTTTGCATTCAACCAAAGAGCGACAGCCTGTCCCCATAATACGCTGGCAAACCTTCCGTTTTTCTTCCATTTGGCTGGTGCATTGCTTTGATTATTCCCATTGCAAGTCAGGCTAAGGTCATCCGGAAATACTTTGGCATTTCCTCCTCCCGGCATCAGGTTGCGAAGACAAAGTGCTGCCGATGCGGGTACGGTCAGGCTTCCGCATGTTCCTCCACCACCACATGCAGCATTGCCAGGATATCCAAGAACGAGCGGCCCATGGTTGGTCAATGCATACTGGATGAGTTGCAGAGCAGTCATGTTTTGTCCCGTCGCCTCATAGTAAAATTGCCCGTTCGTGCTTCCATAAAATCCCTGTGTCAATGCACAAACGGAGATGCATGGCCCACAATTAATAACCTGATCGCAAGTTGCCTCGTTACAGTTATCAGTAGCCGTCCAGTGACGAATAAATGTTCCGCCTTGCGTACTGCCACAAACTTCAGACATTTCGTCTATGTAGCTAAAGGTTACAGTGCCACAATTATTGATCGCCTCAGGATATCCCGTATCGAGTGGGTCTGTTGATGCTCCACACATCAAATCTACTGGTGTACAGCTGATTTCCAATACGGGAGCATTCGTCACTGTGAAAGTTCTCGTGCAGGTTTGTGTAGTTGCGCAACTGCTGGCATAACTCCAGGTAACAGAGACGCTTCCGCCGCAGGCCGACGG
>JAYSZC010000044.1:0-5829 GCA_043738235.1 Lewinellaceae bacterium
GACGTCCTCATAAGTAAGGATATAGTAGTAAACGCCTTCAGCGAAAGGCTGACCACTTCTGTTCAGACCGTACCAGGTAGTGGTAGAGCCGGGATTCACATCGTCGTTGTTCTGGTAGTCTTCACTTTCGAATACAATTTGTCCCCAGCGGTTGTAGATTTCAACCCGGTGTTCTACGTTTTCGATACAGGTAATGTGTACGTAGTCGTTGTTGCCATCCTGGTCGACAGGCGTCAGTACGGGGCGGACGCGCAGGCAACCGTCTACCGGATAAGGAACCGTATCGGTGGCGATAGCGGCGCAGTTGTTGGCGTCGGTGATGATGTATTGTACCACTTCATTGGCGCAGAGGCCTTCTGAACGGGGGCCGGTACCGTTGGATCCCAGGCTGCCCGACCAGATGATATTCAAAGGCGCAACAGCGCCGGAGACATTGGCAAACAGTTGGCCGTCGCAGGAATTGAAGGTATTCGGTACGATCGGTTCGGAAAATTGTACCGTGATCAGAGCGGGCTGTTCGACCACTACCTCCTGGATGGTGGAAGCGCCGTTGTTGTCCGTAATGGTTACGGTGTAGGTTCCGCCGCAGAGGTTGACGGCTTCCGAAAAATCATTGCCACCGGCAACGGGTTCGTTTTGTCCGGTCGACCACCGCACGTTGTACGGCGACACACCACCCACTGCAAATACCCGGGCTGCACCATTGCAGGCGGCGTGGCAACTGATGGGGGTGGAAGTTTCACTATTGGCACTCAGGCTTGGAGGCATAGTCAGGGCATCCGTCCAGACGGAAGAACAACCCAGCCCGTCGGTGACGGTAACAGAATATGCGCCGCCGCAGAGTGTGTTCGTGCCGACGGAGGTAGCGCTGTTGCTCCACAGTATGCTTGCCGCACCTACCGCGCCACTGAAGGACACATTGGCAGCGCCGTCGCAGGCATTGGATGAACTTACCTGGAAGTTGCCCGGATAAATGGAGGTTTCATTGACATTGGTAATCGCCAGCGAGGATTGTACGGTCAGGGTAGCGGAAGCCGTGCGCGGCACACCGCTTTCATCGGTGATCGTTACGGTATAGGTACCGCCGGCCAGGTTGGAGATATTTTGTGTGGTAGCGCTGAATCCGTTCGGGCCGGCCCATTGATAGGTGTACGTCGGGCCGTTACCACCGGTCACTGCCAGGTTAATCGCTCCAGTGTTCGTACTCAAACAAGTCGGGTTGGCAGGCGTCGGTACCACCGAGAAAGGCAGGTACTGACGGGTCAGTTGGAAGGTGTACACAGCAGTACAACCGGAGGCCGGGTTCGTTACCGTTACGGCATAAGAACCGGAATCGAGGCTGCTGATCGAATTCGTGGTCAGATTCTGGTGATCCCACTGGTAGGTGGCGCCCACAAACGTCGGCGTCAGCGTAATCGAACCGTTTACAAAATCATCAAACGGATTCTGGAAATTGGAATTCACAATCGCCGCAGGCAACTGGTTGATGGTTGCGCTTAATACGGCCGAGTGGCCGTTCGGCGCCGTAATCGTCACGCTGTAAGGGCCGGAGGCCAGGTTGCAAATGGAAATGGTATTGTTCGGTGATAATTGCGAGCCGCCGCCCGTCCAGTTTACCTGGAAAGGACCAACTGCTCCGGCGGGTATCGAAATATTGATACAACCGTCGTTGTTGCAGGAGTTCACGATAGAAGTTACGGTCGCACCAGCCACTACATTGGTTTGTGGAACGGTGTACACGCCGATGATGGAGCAGGCATTCGCATCTGTGACGGTAACGTTGTAGATACCGGCATTCAGGCCGCTGATGTCTTCCGTCGCTGCGCCGCCCGGCGACCAATTAAAGGAATAGTTGGGCGAACCGCCCGCTACGGTCAGGTCGATAGCGCCCAATTGCACGCCATTTTGTGCCGTGATGTTGGTATCGAGGGTGATCGGTGTGGGTTCGGTTATTGTAATCGTGCTGAACGAAGCCGAACACAGCGATGCATCCGTCACAACCGGCGTATAAGTGCCGCCGGCCAGGTTGCTGATCGCAGAGCCGGATAAGGGGCTGCCGTTCCAGAAAACCGTGTAAGGGCCGCCGTTGCCACCGGCAGGCTGAATGACGATACCGCCATTGCCGGAATTCGCGCAGGAAACATGCGTTACAGCAGGCGTACCGATCGTAATCGGCGCCGGGCTGGTGATAGTGATCGGCTGCGACGTAACAGAACAACCGCCCTGATCCGTTACAATAGCCGTATAGGTATTGGCAGCCAGTCCGGTCGGATTGGCGCCGCCGGGAATAGCAGGCGTCCAGGTAACGGTGTTGGTACCACCGCCACCGCTGATGGTCAGGTTGATGGAACCGTTGTTGCCGCCGGGGCAGGTTACATTCGTCTGGGTATGGGTGACCGATAACCCGGAGGTAGGGCCGGTGATGGTTACAGGAACGGCTAAGGTAGCCGTACAGTTGCCGGCATCTGTTACCGTTACATTATAGGTACCAACCGGCAGCGTCGGGTTTTTAGCAGTAGAAACGAGGTTTCCACCCTGGTCGCGCCAGGCGTAACCAAACGGGGCAGTGCCGCCCGTTACATTGATAGTGATCTGTCCGTTGCTACCGAAACAAGTTACGTTCTGCGTCGTCAGCACGGTAACGGCTAAGGCAGCGGCAGGCGCCTGCACGTTGTAAGCCGGGCTGCTGACGAACGTACAGCCTTTGGAGTCCGTAACGGTCACCGTGTAAGCGCCTGCGGCTAAGTTATTAATATCTTCTGTTATAGCGGTGAAGCCATTGGGGCCTGACCATGCAAAAGAATACGGAGCCGTACCGCCTGTGACGCCGATACTGATAGCGCCATTTGTAAGGCCGAAACAGGTATTGGTGATCGCCAGTTGGTTCGTCGGAATAGCAATCGCGTTGGGTTGCGTCACGGCCACAGCAGGAGCGGTAAACGTACAGCTGTTGGCGTCTGTAATCACTACGGTATAGTTGCCGGCTTTCAGCCCGGTGGGGCTTTGTGTTGTAGAGGTGTAAGCGGTGGGGCCTGTCCACGCAAATGTGTACGGAGCCGTACCGCCCGTCGGGGTAAGCGTGATAGCGCCGTTCATGCCGCCGAAACAATTGATTGCCGTGGCTGTGGTTGTAGCCGCGATGGCAGCAGGCTGCGTTACGGTGAAGGTAGCCGTCTGGGTGGTTCCGCCTGTAAATGTAACGGTCACGTTGTACGTACCCGCTGCCAGGCCGGTGATGTCTTCCGATGTGGAAGTATAGGCATTGGGGCCTGCCCATAGGAACGTGCGGTTGGGGCAGCTGGCCGATACCGTCAGGGCGATCGCGCCGGTGCCGGCGCCATTGCAGGTAGCATTCGTAACCGTGCCGGTCACGGTACAGGGCGCTTCGGCGCTGGTGTACACGTGTCCGCTGACCAACACTGCGGACACCTCGCCTACCCCTTCTCTGGCAAATGCCGCCGGAAGGCCCGGAACATTGCCAATGGTCACCGGCGTCGTAGTGCCCGTGGGCGCTACTGCGGTGAAACAAACGGAATAAATCGTGGTATTGTCGGGAACGGTCACTCCAAACGGCGCCGTGCTGTCATCCCAGATAAAACGAATGGTGCCGGCAGGAATCGTAGGTGTTGCCACAAAATTAGGGCCGCTTAAGGTCGATTGGAGCGCCAGTGGGTTGGCGCCCAGGGAGATGGACTGAAACTGTAATTGGGTAGGGTTATAGGTCATGCCGTATTGCATGGCCACAACGTCCAGGAAATTTTTAACTTTAATATCGACACAGGTCTGCGTACCGATTGGTACCGAATCGCGGTCTACTGTGAAGGTAAGGCTTGTACTCGGCAGTGGAGCCGACGTTACAAACACGGTATCCGTCACGCCGGAGCCTGCACCCCATATATTTACGTTGGAAACATTGTACGCTTCCGCGCCACCCGATCCTGCGGGAATACCCACGCCGTCAAAAGTGACCAGGGAATTGGATCCGACAGCGCCGATGCCTTTGAAACATACCTCGTAAATTTTATACCCGTTGGCGCGGGTTACGCCTTGCAGCGACTCGTCGTCCCAACCCAGCAACAAAGTACCGGGAGGTGTGGCGGGCACGTTAAAATCGGAAGCCGTCAGGAACGGCAGGTCGTATGCTTTTGTATTCTGGTATTGCAATACACTCGCATTCCAGTGCATAGCGTATTGTACGGAAATGACATTCGTCATATTATTGACGGTCACCGGCATGCAACGGATAGAGTCTTTCGGAATAAATATGGTGTTGGCTACCACCTGAAAGGTGCTGGGAGGCGGATTGCCGCCGGAACCACCTGTGATGGTTGATCCGCCGTTTTGGTACGACACCGTTACCGGCGCGCCGTTGCGGATCACCTCAATGCTGGGCGGTACGCTGGGCGACAGATTTACGATTGATGCACCCTGCGCCAGTACGGTAAACGAAATGGTGAAAATGGCGGTGCCATCAGGCACTGTAACCCCGTTCGGATTGGCGGCAGGATCTGGAAACCAGGTAAATCGTACCGCCCCTTGCGCAAGGACAGAATTGAAATTACCAGGGCCTAAATCAGGCAATGCAAAGTCGTTCACCCCTAAATACTGCAATGACGCCGTATTGTATTTAATGGGAAATTGCATAGATGTGATATTGGTGAAATTGGTGACCTTGAATTGAAGAGTCACAGTACTACCTACGGGAGAGGTAATTGTGGCAGGAGAAAAACTTGTCACCAAAGCCTGCCCGGATAATTGAAGGGCAATGAATAACAGTCCTGCAATGAGGATGCTCGTAATCGGTTTCATCTTAACGCGGAAGTGGGATGATGATGAAATAAATGTGAATCAAAACAAGAACAATGGTCGAACGCAGGATCGTTTATCGCTGCGTAATATCAAAAAATACATGCCTTTTTCACGCAATTGAGAAGAGGCAATTTCCATGCCATGTTGGCTTGAAACAGGCGAAATAATATTTTTTTCAACAATAATTTGCCCTGCTACATCTGTTATAAACATCTGTATATCAGCGCCTTCTTCGTTTTCAAAAAATATTTCGGCTATTTCTGAAAATGGGTTGGGAACAATGCTTACAGGCCATTCAGCCTGGTCTGAAATCTCCGTAGTTCCAACGGTATAACCCACTGCAACAAAACCATTGGTCAACTGTACCTGGTTCATATCCAAGGATTGCAGTACGCCGTTGTTGATTTGATTGACCTCGAAACTGGTAGGTGGAGACTGTGTAATGGTTACGGCTGAACCGGAGTTGATCGGCCCGATTACTTGCAGCCGTATCCTGAAAATAGCCGTTGCATCGGATACGCTGGTACCCATTTGCAAATTGCTGCTGACCCAGGCAAAACGAACAATACCGTCCGAAAGTGCCTGCGAGCTGTTAAACTCGGCGGCATCCAGTCCTGGAAGGTTGAAATTATCAATGGAGAAAAAACCAAGGGTCTGCGGATCCCAGCTGAGTACAAACTGCACGGATGCGATATTACTGAATCCTGTCACTTGAAAGGGAACATTCAGGATCGTGCCGGGTGTGGCATTATTGACAAAGGGCAAAGAAAACCCTACTTGCGCAGAAAGTGTTTCTGCCGCCAACAACAACCAGCAAGCCACTGCGAATACAATGCGTCGTACACAACGATTCATGGGAAACAATTGGATTTCAATTATAATAAGATGTCATGAAATTACCCCCGGGATGGGAGGAACGGGAAACGTTTTGCAACGCAGGATTAAAAAGGATAATACCTACTTTTCAAAAAGCGGGCCAAAAAAGGAATAACTGACAAAAAGGTTGTTTTAGTTGTCATT
>JAYSZC010000045.1:0-5828 GCA_043738235.1 Lewinellaceae bacterium
ACCCGCAACGGGAGCGCTGCCCGATATGGACCGCTGGATACAACGCTGCGCCGCGTACCCGGTGCTCATCCATGCCGACTTGTCAGCCGAACAATGGCCGGGCCTGCTGGATGCCCTGCGACCTGCCGGTCTGAACCTCGCAGGCGGCGAGGAAGAACGGGTCGGAGTGAAATCTTTTGACGAAATTGAAGCGATTTTTGAAGCGCTTGAAAGTTTCAGGGATGAGGAATGAGGATTGAGGAATGATAATAGCCGCTTGGAAAAAGGTTGGAGAATGATTCATATCCAATAAAAAAATATCCTTTTTTTGCAAAAGTCGCTTCATTCAGGACGATACAGGCCCCCAACTTTGCCTTCAAATCGTATCCACCATGAAAAAATTGTGCATCCTCTTGCTTTTTGCTGTTGTCTCTGTGGCGATTTTTGCTCAGACACCTGTAGCAACCCAAACCATTTCCGGTGTCGTTCTTGACAAAGACACCCGCCAGCCGATCATCGGGGCAACACTCAGAATCATCAGCACCGATCCTGTTATGGGGGGCGTGACTGATCTCGACGGAAAATTCACCCTGCGCCAGGTTCCTATCGGCCGTCATCAGATTCAATGCAATTACTTAGGCTACCAGCCCTGGCTCAGCGATCCGATCATTGTCAACTCTGCCAGGGAAACCTATCTGGAGATTGGCCTGACTGAATCGGCCACACAGGCGCAGGAAGTAGTTATCACGTCCCGCCGGCGCGGCAATGAACCCATCAATGAACTTTCGCTGCTAAGCACCCGTTCTTTTTCGCCGGAAGAAACCCAGCGGTATGCGGCATCAGCCAATGACCCGGGGCGTATGGCGCAGGCGCTGCCGGGCGTTCAACCCAGCCGCGACAGCCGTTCCGACATCGTTGTGCGCAACAACTCCGGTATCGGCCTGCTCTGGCGGCTGGAAGGCATTGACATTCCCAATCCCAATCACTTTGCCCGGCGGGGATCATCGGGCGGAGGCATCACCATTTTCAGCGTCAGTATGCTCGCCAATTCGGATTTCAGTACCGGCGCATTCCCGGCAGAGTATGGAAATGCATATTCGGGCGTTTTTGACGTGCGTTTCAGAAAAGGGAATCCCGAACAGCGCGAACACAGTTTCCGCGCAGGCATGCTCGGCCTCGATTACAGCACCGAAGGGCCTTTCCGAAAAGGCGGCGATGCGACTTATCTGGTCAATTACCGCTACTCCACACTCGGAATTTTGAATAAAATGGGCATCCATTTAGTTGGCGAACGGGTAGACAACACCTTTCAGGATTTATCCTTCAACCTGTATTTCCCATCGAGCAATAAAAAACACCTGTTCACCTTTTGGGGAATAGGCGGCCAAAGCGAGGAAATGGAAGACGCTGTGGGGGATACGAATGAATGGAAATCCTATTCCGATTATTACACCCGGCAATTCGATACCGATATGGGCGCTGTGGGCGCCACGCATACGGTACTGCTCAGCGACGACGCCTACCTCCGAACCAGCGTTGCAGCCATGGGCCAAAACATCGATTTCAACAACGACACCCTCAATGCTGAACGCCGTGCCTTCCGTGTCAACAGCGAACAATACAGGGAAGGCCGGTACAGCGTCGCTTCTTTTCTGAGTAAAAAATTCAACAGCCGGCTCTCGCTGAAAACCGGTTTCTTTTTCAACCTGATGCCCTATTATTTTTATCGAAATACGCTGGGCGATTCGTCGAGCCTCCACACAGAAGGTATCACGGCACAAACGCAACCTTACGCCCAGTTGCGTTACCGGCCCAATGCCAGCTGGACGTTTAATGCCGGACTGCACGCGTTGTTTTTCCAGTTTAACAACAGCAGCAAACTGGAACCGCGTTTGTCCATGAAATATCAAATGACTGAACGTCAATCTATTAGCCTTGCCTGGGGCTTGCACGGTCGCGTACTTCCATTGGGAAATTATTTCACCCGGATCAATGGCCGTCATGTAAACTGGGAAGCCGGGCTGATTAAAAGTCAGCATATCATCCTGGGATACGACCTGCTGGCAGGCAAAGCTATGCGCATTCATCTGGAAACTTATGTGCAGCAGTTCCGCGATGTTCCGGTAGCCCAAACGCCGGGCAGCAGCTGGAGTATTCTGAACACTATCGAGGGATTTGCCAGAGACGCGCTCGTAAACACCGGAGAAGGCCGGAACATCGGCCTGGATATGAGTCTGGAACAGTCCTTCAGTAAAGGTGTGTTTTTTATCCTTAGCGGGTCCGTGTCGCGCTCGCGCTACACGGATGCGGCCGGCAGGGAACACCCCACGGCCTTCGATAGCGGGGTATCGGCTACTTTCACCGGCGGAAAAGAATGGACTTTTGACAATGCTTCTGTGCTGCAACTGGGCCTCCGGCTTATTTACAATGGCGGGCAACGCCTCACACCTTTGTTGCCCAACCAGCAGGTCAACCGATTTACCCAAAACCCCTTGCTCGACGAGGCGAACGCTTTTCGCGACCGGGTGGAGGCTTATTTCCGGCCCGATCTGCGCATTGCCTACCGCAAAAACAACCCGAAAAACGCCTGGTCGCTCGCACTGGATATTCAGAATGTGGCCAACCGCCGAAATGTTGATCCGCTCACCCGCAATTATGATCCCGATCTCAATCAGTGGGTATACAGAAAACAGGCCGGACTGACGCCGATTCTGTCGTTCCAGATCGATCTCTAGCGTGAATCGTGAGACGTGAATCGTGAATGTACAACCACTCACTGTGGCCGAAACGCTTCACGACTCACGATTCACGCCTCACGATTCACGCCTCACGATTCCAACCTGTAACCCACCCCGTGGACGGCTACAATCCGCACACTGGGGTCATCGCGCAGCAACTTGCGCAGGCGCGACACAAACACGTCGACGCTGCGGCCAACGATAATGCCTTCGTCTTCCCAGACCGATTGAAGGATAAAATCGCGTTCCAGCAGTTGGTTCGGGTGGCTGGCAAACAAGTGCAACAGTTTGGCTTCGCGATAGGTCAAAGTATGGCGCGAGGCGCCTGAGATCAGCGTCTGGTTGCCGGGTTCGAGTCTGGAATTACCAAAAAGCACGTGATTGGAAACGGCGGTATCTGTTTCGGGGGCAGGGGCATCAGGGGTTGTCCGCCTCCGGCGTGTCGTGAAAAATATACCCGTCAAAACACCACCAACGGCTAATATCCACCCTAAAACATTGTTGACAGGTTTCGGAGGCGGCGGGATGAAACGCACTTGCAGGTTGTAACAGTTGAGACTCATGGCTCTGCCACCGCAGGGCGCCGAGCTGTTTTGTTTATAATCCCCAAAATTATAACCCAGTTCCAGTGCGCCGTCCGAGCAGTTCAGCACTGCCACGTCATAATCCTCGCGGATGCCGTGTACCTCCAGCGATTGTTGCAGCAGTACCGGCAGGCGGTCGTAATTAAACGCATGTTCGAGTTGCAGCAGCCAGGTTTGGGCGTCCTCTTGTTTCACCGGGGCAATACGGGAGCTGGTGTCGCCCGTTTCGGTGAGCAGGTAATGCGCCGTACGCCGCAGCGCAAGGTTAACTTTGTCTGAAAAATGATCGCTGCGCGCCTGGCTGGAACGGGCGTTTTGCCGCAGCAGCCAGGTGCACAGCAAACCTGTGAGCAGTAGTACTGCGACACCTACAACAGAATTGGGTATTTTCCTCCCATGTGCTTGATCCATGTCCACAAAAGTAACCATACCGGAAGGAATGTAAAAGGGCAAAAATAGCAAAAGGCAAAAAGCAATGTAAATCAATGAGTTGCAGAAGATTTAGTTTTAACTAATTTTGCACACCTACTGAATATCATTTAACGAATCAAAATTTCATTGTGCGGGAGCGCCAGCCGGTTATTCATCGTCATCAAGACGATATGATCTCCTTTCCGGCATTTGGATAACACCTGGCTGATTTCCAGTTTTTTGTACCGCTTATCGGAAAACATACAGATGGTGCCGGTGTTCTTATCGCGGATGGCTACCATAAATTCAGCGGGTTCGTCCGCAATCCAGACATTGTTTTCGTAGGTAGCCGGGCAGACCTTCAGGCTACCCGCGGCGGTGCTGTCGATGATACATTTCCCTTCGGGCGAATACTCATTCACCACCAGTTTGTTGTCTAAAAATGCCGCCGTACAGTTGGTATAGTTCTCCTGGCAGAAAGCATGTACAGTAATAGCACTGCAAAACAGGAGCAGTACGAAGCGATTTGTTTTTTTCATGTTCCTTAATTTTTTAAAATGAATGATGGCACAAAAGTATGGGCTGCTGCAGGTAAATGCTCGTAAAACAGTGTAAAGGACTTGTAAAAGTTATATTTGGATATTTCAAGAACAAGCCTTTACCTTTGCCCACATGAAAAATACGGTTACATACCACCACCACCACCATCACGTGCCCTTTGGCAGGCGATGAGGTACAGGTATTGTAACGGTAGTTGCAATATGTTTGAAACCCGGCTTGTCGATTGAGATCCGACAAGCCGGGTTTTTTTGTTATTTGATAAATTTTCAACCGTTCCATGCTTCGAATAGCTATTCAAAAATCCGGAAGATTGTCCGAGGATTCGCTGCAACTCCTGCGCGATGCCGGTATCAATCTCAGCAGCAGCCCCAGCCGAATGTTGCGCACGCAGGCCAATAATTTTCCGTTGGAACTGATTTTCGTTCGCGACGACGATATTCCCGAATACGTAGAAGGCGGCGTGGTAGACGTAGGTATTGTGGGAGAAAACGTACTGCTCGAAACCCTGAAAGATGTCAATACCATCGAACGCCTGGGTTTTGGGAAATGCCGCCTTTGCCTGGCAATGCCCAAAAACGCAACGTACAACGGGCCTAAAAGCTTGGAGAACCTGCGTATTGCGACCAGTTATGTGCGCATTCTGGAAAATTTTCTGGCTGCGCAAAACATCCGGGCAGACATCCACGAAATCAGCGGCTCCGTTGAAATCACACCTTCACTGGGCCTTGCCGATGCCATTTTCGACATTGTTAGCACGGGTAGTACGCTGCTTGCCAATGGTTTGCGGGAAGTAGCGACCGTCATCGAATCTGAAGCACTTTTAATTGCGCATCCCGAGCTGCCGCCGGAGAAACAGGAAATTCTCGACCGACTCCTGTTTCGCATACACGCCAACAGAAATGCCAAAAACCACCGCTATATCCTGATGAATGTGCCCAACGACCGGCTCGATGAGATAGCAGGCATCATTCCGGGTATGAAAAGTCCGACAGTGTTGCCGCTTACCCAGCCCGGCTGGAGCAGTTTGCACAGCGTCATCCCCGAATCGGTGTTCTGGGATGTACTCGAACAACTCAAGGCCGCCGGCGCGGAAGGGATTCTGGTGGTGCCGATTGAACGGATGATTTTGTGAACTGATTGGATTTAGGGATGAGGAATGAGGCATGAGCAATGACCGAGCATGATGTCCGACATAACGTTCGGTCATTCCTCATCCCTCATGCCTCATGCCTGTTAATCACGCTCGGTCATCCCTCATTCCTCATCCCTAAATACCCCGGGTAAAAAATATTGAAATGAAAATCTTGATAAATCCAGGCCCCGCAGCACTCGAACAAGCCATGCTGCGCCCCGGCGACGAACAGGCCGCCACACGCAGGAATACCGTCTCCGCTTTGCTGTCTGAAATTCGCAGGGAAGGCGACTTGGCTGTACGGCGTTTGGCTACCCGGTTCGACGGAAGTGCCCCGGAAACGTTGGAAGTGGATGCCACAGACCGGGAGGCTGCCGAACAGGCGCTTTCCGAGGAACTTAAAACGGCCATACGGTTGGCGTA
>JAYSZC010000046.1:0-2355 GCA_043738235.1 Lewinellaceae bacterium
AATTCACAGCCCTGGAATTCTATGTGGCCTACAAGGACTACAACTGGATGATGGACATCACCGAAGCAATGCTGGAACGGGTGGCACGGGCCATTCACCCGGAAGGCGCTTCGACGGCACAGGCCGGTGAACACAGCATCGAGTTTGCGGGGCCATATCGCCGCCTGACGATGTTCGACGCCATCCATGAATATACCGGCATGAATGTGGAAACGGCGGATGAAGCCGCTTTGCGCGCTTACTGCAAAAAAGAACATATCGAAATCGACGCGTCGATGGGCAAAGCCAAACTGATCGATGAAATTTTTGGTGAAAAAGTGGAAAGTCAACTGATTCAACCTACTTTTCTGATCGATTACCCGATGGAAATGTCGCCCCTCACAAAAAAACACCGCATCAAACCCGGTCTGGTCGAGCGCTTTGAGTTGTTCGTGTGTGGTAAGGAAGTCGCCAATGCCTACTCCGAGTTGAACGACCCCATCGACCAGCGCGAACGATTTGAAGAACAATTGGCCTTAGCCGCCCGCGGCGACGAAGAAGCGATGGCAATGGATGAAGATTTCCTGCGCTCCCTGGAGTACGGTATGCCGCCTACTGCTGGTATCGGTTTTGGTATCGACCGGCTGGCGATGTTGTTTACGGGGCAGTCGAGCATCCAGGAAGTGTTGTTTTTCCCGCAAATGCGGCCGGAAGTGTGAGTAATGGGGTTGATGAGGGTTTATAAAGGTTGATGAGGGTTGATTTCATCCGCTCGAAAAAAGTAAAATCGCTAATTTTTTCGAGCGTATGAATATCAACCTCATCAACCTTATAAACCTTCATCAACCTTAAAAACAATAAACATCTTGACCATGAAAACAATCTTAAAATCCTTTTTCCTCCTCTGCAGCCTTTCCCTCACCGGTTGCTTCGATATCCTGGAAGAACTCTGGCTGAACAAAGACCAGTCGGGCCGGTATGAACTCACGGTGACCATGGGTTCCGGTCCGATGGCCAATATGATCCAATATGCCCAGCAAAAGACGAATGATTCGCTGGTGGCGCTGGGACAGCCGCCCAGGCCGATGGATACTTTAATCTACCTGACTGATTTACCGGATTCCATCAAACAAATGTTGCCTTACCCGGAAGTGCTGAAAAACCTGGAGATTCAGTTGAAAATGGATAAAGGTGTCAAATTCCGGTTCCAGTACGCATTCAGCCATTTGGACAGCCTGTACCAGTTTTGGGAAACACTGGCGGCCATTGAAAAAATGCAACAAGATTCGGCGATCAAAAAAAGCAAAGTCCTGGATTTTCCGGAAGTCGCCAACATGCAGAAAATACTGGGTGGCACGCCGGTGATGCATTGGGAAGGCAAAACATTCGACCGGAAGATTACGCCGGAAACGGATGGCGGCACAGCACTCATGGGAGAAATGTTCTCCGACCCTGACGAGCCGATGATGCGTATGATGATGCGCAACCGCTCGTACGAATTGAAATTTCACTTACCACGCAAGGTTAAAAACCTCTCTGCAACGGGTTATGAAATGGATGGCAAAGACGTGCGCGCCAAGTTTCCATTGCTGGATGTGATGAAGGATCGCAGTAAACTGGAATGTCGGATAGGGATGAAATAAACCGACTACTGTGTTGCCTTTTACAGCGGCGGCACAATCACTTTTCGGTATTGTGAGAAGCGGATGCCCACAAAGGTAAAATGAGTTCCAATTCCGCAGACACTGTCTGCGGAATTGGAAACACCTGATTTTCGGTTGAGTTGGTCGCATTTGGCCCATTTTTGTGCCCGCTTCTCCCAATACCGAGTCGTCTCTCGCCGCTGTTGCGCGTCCCCCGCCAACAGCAACTTACCACAAATGCCTGATAATGAATAGGCGAAGTCAAAAATATCATTTTACTGTATTTACAAATTACTCAAAAACTCTATCTTTGTCTGGCTGTGTCGCCTGCCAAATTCCTTAATTAACTTTATTTGCAGCGACATCCCTATTTATTTTTAATCCCTTTACACGCTAAATTTATCAATATGGGAGCAGATTCACCGCAACCTAAATTTGAACCCAGGGAACAGAAAAAGAAAAGCCTGTTACCGTTTATCCTTGGCGGCGCTGTTATACTCATCGTGTGTGCACTTCAATGGAGCGACGTAGTGGAATACATTGACGGCGAACCTCGTTTGACTGCCAAGCACCGACAGCAATTGGAAAAGAAACTTGCTGAACTGGACGAAGCGGAACAGTATGTACTGATTGCAACAAAGGAGCAGTGGTACCCATGCCATAAGGCTTGCATCATTTCAATTCCGTTCCTAACTTTGACAAAAATTTCAGCCCGTGGATGTTACAAAAATTG
>JAYSZC010000047.1:0-2354 GCA_043738235.1 Lewinellaceae bacterium
TGAACATGATTAGGTCATGTTGATAATAATCATGTTCATCCTCTAATCCTTTAAATCAGGGTCCGAATCAGGGTCAAAGGTACGGGAAGTAATGTCATAACGTAAGGTTCTTTTGATGTTTTACATGGCATTTGCAATTGAAAGTAGCGTGAGGTGAGGCGCATTGGTGTCTGGAACCTTTGAAATTTGGGCGACCACAAGGGTCGCCCCTACATCATAAACATAAAACCTTGCTATTTGCAAATCTAAAAGCCCCGTTTTTGTAGGGGCAGCCCTTGTGGCCGCCCGGATTCCCAGGCATTTCAAAGGTTCCAGACACCAATGGAGCGTAGCAAAAGCCTTTGCGACAGTACTACACCCAAGCGCGAAGCCCTTGCCATTTTGCTTTTTGCCCCTTGCCTTTTCCCTCACTGCCCCGCCGCCTTTTTCGCCTGCTTTTTAAAATACCGCCGCAGCAAAAAATTGTGTTGCAGGGCTTCCATGCTTTTGTTGAAACTCGCCGTGCCTTGTTCGAGATTGTCCATGGTGCGGCGCAGGCGCTCTGCCATGATCGAGTCTTTCAGCATGGTATTGACGGGGCCGGAACCGGTATTCATGTCTTTTTCAACGGAGGCTACCACCTGATTCAGGTCGGCGGTCAGTTTTTCAGCGCCGGCTTCTACCTCCTGGATTTTTTGCACGGCTTGTTCCAATTCGTGTGATAAAGTCGAGTCGCGCAGCAGGGTGGCAAGTGTTCCGTTTCCTTTGGAGGCCATATCCAGGGTTCTGTTGGCATTTGTCATCAGGATGGAGGCTTTTTCGGAGGCATCGTGCAGGTGTTCCAGCGCGGCTTTGACATTGGCCGACAGGCTCGGGTCATTGAGCAGGGCGGCTAATTGTGTGCTGGAACTGATCTGGTGGACGGTATTGAGCAGTTCTACCGAGATCGTGGAGATATTTTCATTGGTGCGGCGCAGGGTTTGCAGCATTTCATCCGTGTCGATTTCTTCCTTGCTGGGCAGGAGGTCGTCGGGCTGTATCAACGGCGCATCTCCTTTGCCGGGAGTGATATTGACCACGCGGTTGCCGATCAGGCCGTCGGTGCCGAGGTTAGCCACGGCATTGCGGCGGATGATATTGGCCATCTTTTTCTGGATGTTCATGGTCACCTCGATCAGGGTGTCATTGAGAAAAGCGACTTCCTTGACGCTGCCGATCTGGATACCGGAGTAGCGCACGTTATTGCCCGCTACCAGCCCGTTGACCGATTAAAAATGCGCCTTGATCTCAAAACCGGCGCCGAACATACTCCTGTTTTTCCCGAGGACGTACAGGGAAAAAACGAGCAGAAAAATGCCGGTTAGCACAAAAACGCCCAGTTTTACAGTATTTACGGCTTGTTTTTCCATAGTAGGTTTTATTGAAAAAACGGACGAATTTTTTCATCCTCAGAATGCTTCAGTTCTTCATAAGTGCCTGTTACATAACACTTTTTATCAATCAGTATGGCAATGCGCTGCGCGGCGATTTCTACACATTTCATATCGTGCGTAATAATGAGCGACGAGGTCTGGTATTTCTGTCCGATAGTATTCATCAGGTGGATAATTTCCAGACCGGTGATGGCGTCGAGTCCGGTGGTCGGTTCATCGTACAACATGATTTCCGGTTTCAGGATCAGGGTTCGGGCCAGGGCAATCCGTTTGCGCATACCGCCCGACAGTTCCGCCGGCATCAGGTCGATGGTGTGTTCCAGGCCCACATTTTGCAGGGCTTCCACGACCAATGTATTGACTTCCTGCTGGTTGAGGTGGACAGAATGCCGGCGCAGGGGAAATTCCAGATTTTCCCGTACCGTCATCGAATCGTACAAGGCATTGTTTTGAAACAGGAAGCCCACTTTTATGCGAATGCGATCCAGTTCCAGATGATCCATCGACAGCAAATCTTGTCCCAGCACCCGGATGCTGCCTCGGTCGGGCCGGATCAGTCCGATGATACATTTGATCAGAACCGATTTGCCGGAACCCGACTTGCCGAGCACCACCAGGCTTTCCCCGCGATATAGGTCGAGGCTGAAATTTTCCAAAACCCGGTTGATGCCGAAGGTTTTCCAGAGTCCGTCCACCTGGATCACTTTTTCGCCCGAACCTGCTTCCTGCGCCATGTGTTTTATGGTTTTTTTTAGAACAAATTAGCCACCTGAACGGCGAGTAAATCCAGGATAAATATCAACACAGAAGACACCACAACGGCGGAATTGGCCGAATGCCCGACGCCCTCTGTTCCTTTGTTAGAATGGTACCCTTTATAACAACCGATGATGCCGACGGCAAATCCGAAAAAGAAGGTTTTGATAACCGCCGGGATAATGT
>JAYSZC010000048.1:0-5820 GCA_043738235.1 Lewinellaceae bacterium
CACCGATAATATAATATTACCGGTGCGCTGCACCTCCCACCATATCATCGCAACCAATTCTACAAATATTACCGCCGCGCTGCGGCTATCTCACAAAAGAACTACTGGCCGTCTGGACAAGGCCATGCTACCGATTATCACAATCCTACGTACATTTATTGCATCATTTTGACCCGCACAAACTGTATGCAAACACCCGACTTCCACCACTATCCTTTCGGCGACGTGCCGAAACGCCTGAACGATTTTTTTAAACCCGAAAAACGCGATATCGTGGGGCGTACTCAGGAACTCGCAGACGTGCGCCGCAACCTGCTCGCAGGCCGCGCTACGGTGCTGGTGAACGGCATCGGCGGCATCGGCAAAACCACTGTCGCCCGCAAATATGTGGAACTGCACTGGGACGAATATCGTCACATCGCCTGGCTGACAGTGGCTTCGCCGCAATCGCTTGACAATGCACCACTCACGATTTCCCCGTCACGTTCATCGCCCGCTCCGGCCCAATCGTCACAAACGTCTTAATGACTTCCGATGCTTTTTCCAGGATGCGTGGCAATTCCGCTTTTTCATCTTCCGACCATTTACCGAGCACGTAGTTGACTTGTTTGCCTTTAGAAAAGGAATTGCCGATGCCGATGCGCAGGCGCGGGTAGGCGTCGGAGCCGAGTGTTTCCTGGATACTTTTTAGTCCGTTGTGGCCGCCGTCGGAGCCTTTGGCGCGCAGGCGTTGTTTGCCGAATTCGAGGTTCAGGTCATCGAGGACGGTGACGCTGTTTTCGGGCAATATTTTTTCCTTTTGCAGCCAGTAGCGAATGGCTTTGCCGCTCAGGTTCATGTAGGTATTGGGTTTCAGCAGGATCAGGGTGCGGCCTTTGAATTTTACCTCCGCCAGTTCGCCGTGGTGGTCGTTGCGCCATTCCCCTTCCAGTTGTTTGCATAAAAAATCGACCACCTCAAAACCAATGTTGTGGCGGGTGCCTTCGTATTCGTAGCCGATATTGCCGAGGCCGGTAATCAGGTATTTCACAGATGTTGTATGTTTTTGAGTTTATGGGTTTATAGTTTATAGGTTTATGGGGAACAGGGTAATTGGTTGATAATGAATATATTTTGTGGAATGGTGTGGGGCAAAGATAACAAGTTCGGATTTATGTTTTTCAATCCTGCTACTTATGAAAGACACATCACAGGCTTTTCCGAACTTTGCGACCCCGGATTAGCAGTATAGCTGTCAGGCTATGCGCGACAAGTTACTAGCCCCAGCGGGGCGGTCATATTTGTAGCCCTGATGCGAACCCAAAAACAGGAGCCCCAGCGGGGCGATAATGATAACACAAATATTACCGCCCCGCTGGGGCTGGAATTCTGTGTCCTATGCTGGCTCTACAAATATTACCGCCCCGCTGGGGCTAACATCTTGCTAATCAATCATTTTAACCAAATTTTTTATCAACTTGAGTGTCTCTTACCCTGACGGTTATGGGGTTAACAGGAACAAAAAAGCGTATAACAGATGACTAAAATATTTTCCGTGCTCCTTGTATGCAGCGCATTTTTACTGACTTGTTGCAAACCATCACCGGACCAGAAGGCGAAAAATTTGCAAATACCCGCAAACGCCGCGCCGGTACAAGTGCAAATCAGCCACCTGAACTGCTGGACAGAGCGCGGCCAGTTCTACGTGACAGGCATCTGCAACAGCCAGTCGGATCAATGGCAAAAAATCTGGCTGCGCATGGAATTCCTGGACAGCAACGGAAAAGCCGTGAGTTGGAATGGCGATGCGGAAGTGATATTCCCCATTTTTTCAGCAGCGGCGCCGCCACGCGGCCGCAGCGCCTTTTTTCAGGGTTGGCCGTTGGGTAATTTTTCCGAGCAGCCGGATACCTGCCGCGTAGTGGGGGCCGTCGCCGTAGGTCAGCAAGCCGGGCCTGTACTGTTGGTGGAAAACCTGAGCGGCGTGCGGATGCTGGCGCCTGCAAGTCCGGGCAGTGCCGCCGCAGGCAGTACAGAACGAGGTTGGCAGATCAGCGCCGAACTTTCCAACCCGCTCGAACGGACGGCAGAACACCCGCGCCTGGAATTGTTGCTTTTTGGAAACGACCAGCGATTGTGGTTTGCCGCCCTGCTGAATCCGGAAGATACCAGCCTCCAGGAAGTGCTGAAAATGGAGACCGCCGGACCGCTTCCTCCGGGATCAAAGCGGCGATTTGGAACCTCGGTGGATTATTTGAATTTGCCGCAAACCCTTCAAACACAAAAAATTGGACGAATGGAAATGTTGGCTTTTGAAGACAGGTAAAAGGGGATAGTCGAGCAAGTTAAAAGGCAGTGATAACCAGTGAGTTACAGGAGATTTGCTTGAAATGGAGGTTGCCGGTTTACTTGAATAAAAAAATTATTTCATTTTCAGCAACCTTTTTGCATTTCTACCCGTCTATGTAGCGAATCCCTAAACTTTATGTTGCAAATAATCAAACTTGTAAGTACATTTGTCTGTCTTAAAATCAGGACTATGAAACGCAAACCAATACCCAAATCTTTCTTTCTTGCAGTCTCTCTTTTTAGTCTTTTCGCTTTTACATTCGTCAATGTAAACGTATCGTCCGGTTCCTGCCAGTCTTCTCAAACCTGTCTTGTTCAGAAAGTGGAAGAAACGGACAACATGGACAAATCCGGTATCGCAGTACCCGATTTTACGGTAGTCGGTCGGCTGATCGAATTGGCGCAACGGTACTTCGCCCACTAAATAACGACAACGTTTTTATTGCCCACCACCCGATAGCAGCCCCCAGCAAAGCGCCTCCCAATACATCCAGGGGATAGTGTACTCCCACGTACACCTGTGAAAAAGCGATCAGTCCTGCCCAAATCAACGCGGCAGGGCGTATCCATCGCCGTTGATTTCCCAATATGCCGATCATAAAAACGGCCGCAGCAAAATGATTGGCGGCATGAGAGGAGGTAAAACTGTATCCGCTCCCGCAGGATACCCGCTGCTGAACGACCATGGCAGGATCATTGCAGGGCCGCAGGCGGCGCACATTCTTTTTCACCAGGGCGCTGCTCGTAAAGTCTGCCAGACCTATCGCCAGCACCATCGTCAAAATGATGATCCAGCCTTTCCTGTCGTAATTCAGCAGAAAAAACGTTGCCAGAAAAAGATACAGAGGTGTCCACAACCATTTTTCCCGGCACAGCGGGAGCAGGGCATCGAATACCGGATTACTCATACCGGTATTAATGAAATGAAACAACGCGGCATCCAGTGATAAAATGGCGTGCATGATTAGTTATTTGTTATCAGTTATTGGTTATCAGTGTTGATAATCAAGCATTTGCAAGGAATTTAATCTAAACCATTTTGCCTGATATACTTAAGTAGATGTGCAAAATTAGTTAATTTTGAATCTTCTGTAACTCATTGATTTACATTGCTTTTTGCCCTTTGCAATTTTGCCCTTTTACTTAAGGCAGTGCGCCCAAACTAATCTTGCGAAGCGCTTTTCATACTTTGCGTCCGATTATGTACACTTAAAACGCCCGCATGGAAATCCTACTCGTCGCAGCCACGCCTTTTGAAATCATGCCGGTGCAGGAATGGTTGCAGGCCCGTTTTAAAAAAAATGAGCAAGGCATTTACCGCAACCAAGATTTGAGCGTATCGATATTAGTCACCGGCGTTGGTATAGCGGCCACGAGTTGGAGTATGGGCAATTATTTTGCCCGCAAAAAACCCGATCTGGCGATCAATGCCGGTGTGGCGGGCGCGCTGGATTTGTCGTTGTCGCTGGGCGCAGTGCTGCAGGTCGTTAGCGAACGTTTCGGCGATCTGGGTGTGGAAGAAGCAGATGGGCGTTTCACCGATTTATTTGAACTGGGCCTGCTCGAAACATCCGAAAAACCGTACATCAATGGCTTGTTGTACAACCCGGATGCGGCGGAAAGTCGTTTTTTGCCGCATGTTAAAGGATTGACAGTCAGCAAAGTACACGGGTATGAACCTTCTATTACGGCCATTCGGCAGAAATACCCGGATGCGCAGGTGGAGAGCATGGAAGGCGCGGCTTTTTTTCAGGCCTGTCTGTTGTCCGCTGTGCCTTTTCTGGAAATTCGCAGTATTTCCAATTTCGTGGAGCCGCGCAACCGCGATGCCTGGCAATTGGGACTCGCCATTGAAAACCTGAACAGGACGCTGGTGGAAATGTTGGAAAGTTGGTAGCACGGCGTTTACGCCGTCAGGAAAAGGCCATTTATGGCCGTCTGTAAAATAATGCGGAGCATGAATGCCCCTTTTCCCGACAGCGTAAACGCTGTGCTACCGCTCACTTCGGCACAAACCCATCCCCGGCCTTTTTTTTCGGCGTTACCACGGGTTTGGGAGCGGCGATTTGCGGCGCAGTACCCGTGCCGGCGTTGTCTTCTCCCCGGCGGCGGCGCTCCTCTTCCGTGATCTGTTCCTGCACATCCTGGAAGCGCACCTGCAATTTGTAATTGCGGTTGATGGATTTGACCATCGGCCCCATCATCAGTTGCATCACCGAGTCGGCGCGGGCCTTGGCCTTGTCCAGAACCTTTTCATTATCAATGGCGTCTGCGCGGAACTGCCGGCGCAGGTCATTGAAATTCCGATTCATTTCATCGCCGTTGATACCGGCCAGCCAGCCGACTTCAAGTTTGTCGACGCGTGGGTACACTTCGTGCGAAACGATCGTAGGCGGCGGCAAAGTCACGTAAATAATGCCTTTTTTGGGGCTGAACGTAACGTCGAAATAGTTGTCTAATTTAAAACCCGCTTTGATTACGCTGATGGCTTCCACGCGCAGATCCGTTTCAGACACAGACAGGCCGAAAATCTTGTATTGCAGGGTTTTGTCAATAGCCAGGCGGCTGCGCAGTTCGTAGGTAGCGAGTTCGGCAATACCTTTGCGTACTTTTTCTTTCAGGAGGCCGCGAGACGCGCTAAAATCGATGATTTCTGCTTTTTTCCGAAGCCTTTCCACCATCGGTTGCAACCCTTCGGCCAGGGCGATGCCACAGGGCGTATCCACTTTTCTGCCTTTGGCCATGATGGCGCCGTTGTTCGACTTGATGAGCGTCGCCATGATCTGCGTCACAAAGAAGCAGGTGTATTTGCCGGCTACTTCGTTGAAAATCTGCACCGCCATGTTGGCATTGTCGTTGTACCAGTTTTCGTACATACCTGCCGTCGTGTCTTTCAATGCGACAAAGTCGTTGTAATACATGGATTTCAGGTAATCGTGCTGTTTTTGGTATTCCGGTTCGAGGCGGCGTTTCAGGCTGTCGGGCAGGGCCATGCGGTTGGCGATATGGTACAGCAGCGAAACGTTGAAATCATACACCATCTGGTCGAATTCCTTGTGGTATTGTTCCGGTTGGGAAAGAATCCGCAGCGTTGCTTCCTCATCGAGGTTGGGCTGGAAATCGGACTGGACGTAGGTAAGCCGCACCTCTTTCGGACTTTGGAAAAAACCGGAAATCCCGCCACTGCCGGAAAACATCCGGTATACCACGAAGCCGCCGATGCAGACCAGCACCAGCAGGAACAATTGTTTGCCAAGGATGGAGCCTCCGCCCCCTTCCGGAGGTGTGTAGGCGCCGTCTGTTTGTTGCGTAGACATATTGGGAGTGGTTGATAAAGGTTGATAAGGGTTGATGAGGGTTGATAAAGGTTGATAAGGGTTGATGAGGGTTGATAAAGGTTGATAAAGGGTTGATGAGGGTTGATAAAGGTTGATAAGGGTTGATGAGGGTTGATAAAGGTTGATGAGGTTGATATACAGCTGCTCGAAGGAG
>JAYSZC010000049.1:0-2349 GCA_043738235.1 Lewinellaceae bacterium
CCAGAGCAGTGCTGTGCAGGATACCCTGAGCAATCGGATTACCCTGCTTGTTCAACTGACACAATCGGGCAGTTACGAACAGGCGCAGGTGGAAGCGGAAGCATTCAGGGCGTTTTTGAAACAGCATCAAATACCGATAACCCCGAGATCGCTTACGCTGCTGTCCGGTATTTACCGCGCCAATCAGGATGACCGGAGCGCTACCCGTTTGCTGGCAGAAGCCGAATTAAGCGCCCGTAAAGATCCCAACCACGTCAACAAGGCCGCTTTGTTGAAAGTCATCGTCGAGGAATGCCGGAAATGGGATTTACCCGATCAGGCACTCACCTGTCAGCAATTGCTCGCGGTCGCACAGGATTCCATAGCAGCCCGGGAACGCCGGCGATCCGCATCGGATATGCGCCGCCAACTGGATTCGCTGACAACGCTGCGCCGGTTAGATGCCGGGGAGGATCGGAATTATATCCGTATGGAAAAAGAACGCCTGTGGCTGTTGATCGGTGCTGCCGGATTGATATTTATCGCTCTTCTGTATTCCCATTTTCGCAGCAATGACCGGTGGCGTAAATTATTGGAAAAGAAAGAGTTAGAATGGGATATCATGCGCAGCAACCTGCAATACGAAGCGGAAATGCAGCACAATGCAGACTTTGTACAAGCAACTTCAGTTGCTGCCCCGCTGAGTGCCGTAACGATGACCTCGCCGGATCCGTACACCATGTACCACGGCCCGAAACCGGAAGCGATTGCCCTGCTGATTGAGCCGAACCGGCAGGTGGTGCTGTATTTGAAATCGCTGTTGTCCGACCGATTTCAGATTGAAACCGCCCATACTTTTACCGAAGGACTTCAGTTGGCGAATGATCTGTTGCCCGATCTGGTGGTTTGCGATGCCCTGTTAAATGGAAAATCGGGGATCGAGGTGGCGCGCCAGATTAAACTTTCGGAACGCACCAACCATATTCCTGTCGTGCTGCTGACGGATAAATTCGGCAATGAAGGCAAATTGGATGCCTTGCGCGCCGGCGCCGATGCCTGGTTTACGCGTCCGGTGATCGACGATGAATTTGACGCCTCCGTACAGCGCCTGCTGGATGCCCGCAAAGTTAAACACGAGCAGTTCAATCGCTATCTGCAACTGTATTTTACGGAAAATCGCATTGCCATCGAGGAACTTTTCCTTTCCAATACCATGCAAATGATCGAGCAGAATCTGGCTGATCCCGATTTTATGGCCGATGATATTGCCCGCAAGATGCAGTTGACTAAAACGCATTACGTCAAGAAATTAAAGGTGTTGACAGGCAAGGAACCCGTGCAACTGATCCGCGAAATGCGCCTGGAAAAAGCCAAAGTACTGCTCGAAAAACGCGCAGGCACGCCGCAGGCCATCAGCGAACTCGTGGGATTCAGCAGTCCGGGTACGTTTGCACTGTCCTTCAAAGAGTATTTTGGTGAAAATACCCTGCTTTTATACGCACAGACGCCGAACCGGCTGATCTGATTTACTGCCAATGCACTTCCGTTTCCCACTGTCCCTTCGGCAATACAAAAAGCCGCCAGAATTCGTCGGCTATTAAATCCGGGTCAAACCGGGTGCCTGCTTTGACCATGCCGCTGATCGTCACCGTAGCTGCTTTGATACCAAATGGCGCGCCTTCCTGGGCAATGGAAAAAACCAGGTTGCGCATGGCCGCTTTACCCATTCCGAGAGAAGCCAGCATAGCCGGCGCCTGATAAGCGGTGCCGCCTCCGGTGAAAAACAAGGCGCCATGTCCCCTTTCTTTCATTTGTGGGAAAACGGCTTTTGCTGCCAGCAAAGCGCCTACTACATTGATATTCAGGTCGTTCAAAAAAACCGGCAGGGATATTTCAGAAGGCGTGGCCGGATTGTAGGAACTGGCGTTATAATGTACAATTTCAATATCCGTATGTTCGGCAATAATGCGTTCCAGCAAACGGACAAAAGCGTCGGAGTCGGCAATGTCTGCCGGAAAAGCCTGTGCCTTGACGCCCGATTGCGCCAATTCTGCCACATAGGATTTCAGTTTGTCTTCATTGCGCGCGACCATCAGTATTTCAAAACCCTCACGGCCAAATCGTTTGGCAATAGAAATGCCGTTGCCCGGCCCCATACCAATCAGGAGTAATTTCATAGAAAGTTTATTATCAGGAATGAGGAATGAGGAATGAGCGGCTCAATTTATTTGGCATATTATTAAACTAAAGCATTGATAATCAAACAATTGAATATTTTTCCTCATTCCTCATTCCTCATTCCTCATTCCTCATTCCTCATTCCTCATTCCTCATTCCTCATTCCTCATTCCTCATTCCTCATTCCTCATT
>JAYSZC010000050.1:0-2346 GCA_043738235.1 Lewinellaceae bacterium
TTTAAAATCGCTTTCTCCTTCGATTAATACCTGTTTGAATTTCTCTTGCAACCAATGCAGCGCCAGCGCGTTTTTCCGCTTAATGTCCTCATTTTCAGGCATTTCTGTTACCTGCCAACCTTTTACGAGGCGCAGGGCATTCCAGAGTTTGTTGCTGAAATTGCGCCCGTTCTCACACAGTTTTTCATCAAATAAAATATCGCCTCCGGCGGCGGCGCTCGACATCAGGCCATAACGCACGCCATCGGCGCCGAAATCGTCGAGAAGTTGCAGGGCATCCGGGGAGTTGCCCAGTGACTTGGACATTTTACGCCGCTGTTTGTCGCGCACCATACCAGTGAAATACACCGCCTGAAACGGTTTTTTACCTTTGTATTCGTAGCCGGCCATAATCATACGCGCCACCCAGAAAAAGATAATATCCCAACCCGTAACCAGTACATTGGTAGGGTAGTAGTAGTTGATTTCACCATCCGGCTTTTCAAAACCGTTGAATACGCTGATGGGCCAGAGCCAGGAAGAGGCCCAGGTATCGAGTACGTCTTCATCCTGTCGCAGGTCGTCGGGACCAAGATCGGGATTTCCTGTTTTTTGTCGCGCTATTTCCAATGCTTCCTGTGCGGAAGCGGCGACAAAAACATGGGTCTCCTGGCTAAGCCCTTCTGATTTCAGGTACCAGGCCGGTATACGTTGTCCCCACCACAGCTGTCGGGAAATACACCAGTCGCGCAGGTTTTCCATCCAGTTGCGATACAGGTTCTGGAAATTGGATGGGTAAAACTTGATTTCTTCTTCGATAACCGCTTTCAGCGCCGGTGCGCCCAGGTCTTCCATTTTGACAAACCACTGTAGCGACAATTTTGGCTCCACAACGGATTGTGTGCGCTCCGAACGCCCGATTTTTGTCTGGTAATCTTCTATTTTGACCAAGTTGTCACTTTCTTCCAGCAGGGCTTTCATACGTTTGCGCGCTTCAAAACGATCCAGGCCTATTAAGGGGCCAAATGTACACTGTTCGCTTATTTTGCCGTCATCCGTGATAATGTCGATGATTTCCAACTGGTGGCGCTGTCCGATTTCGTAGTCGTTCGGGTCGTGCGCCGGAGTGATTTTCAAAGCGCCGGTACCCAGTTCCATATCTACGTAATCGTCTGCAATGACCGGAATGGCCCGGTCAATCAAGGGAATCAATACTTTTTGGCCGACCAACTGGCTGTAACGCGGGTCTTTTGGATGCACGGCAATCGCCACATCCGCAAAAATCGTTTCCGGGCGCTGCGTAGCGATAGTGATACCGTCGGCGCCGTTTTCCTTTTTATAATGTATATGGTAGAACTGCGATTGTTCTTCGGTGTACAGCACCTCTTCATTGGACAAAACCGTTTTCGCTTCGGGATCCCAATTGACCATACGTTGTCCGCGGTACAGTTTGCCTTTTTGGTAGAGGTCGATGAATACCCGGACACAATCCGCATAATATTGCGGATCCATGGTAAATGCGGTGCGTTCCCAGTCGCAGGAGGCGCCGATCCTGCGCAGCTGATTCAGGATAATGCCGCCGTATTTATCCTTCCATTGGTAGGCGTATTCCATGAACTGTTCGCGGGTAATGTCGGCTTTTCGGAGTTTTTTTTCTTCACGAAGCCAGCGCACCACTTTTGCTTCGGTGGCGATACTGGCGTGGTCCGTGCCGGGTACCCAACAGGCGTTTTTGCCGTCGAGCCTGGCTTTTCTGATCAGAATATCCTGTATGGTATTGTTCAGCATGTGGCCCATGTGCAACACACCGGTCACATTAGGCGGGGGAATAACAATCGTAAAAGGCTCTCTTTCGTCGGGTGTCGAGCGGAAATAGCCGCGGCTTTCCCAGTGGGCATACCACCGGTCTTCAGTATCAGCAGGCGAGTAGCGGGTCGATAGTTCCATGTGCAGTCAGCAGCAATCTGTTGTGTTGTTTGAGTGATAAAATCAAAATGGCTGGCAAAGGTAGCACCGACTTCCTGAAAAAGAAAAAACCGGAGTGCAGGGCTGCACTCCGGTATACATAAATGGAGATTAGGGTTGGGTATGACCCCCCATAACAATGAGGCGTGTTGTGGGCAAATGGAAGATTGTTATACTTGACGCGATCACAATCGAAATAATGATTATTTTTTTGACCAACCTCCCTTCCCTGTCAACAAGGAAGGAAGGTGGCCCAAGATTTGCTCTGGCCTTCGCTGACCGAAGACCTACTGGAAGATAAATGAAGCAAATTATCTTATTAATCTAAAAGATTATGTATAGGTAACGGGCGGGGGCCTGTTAGAAAAATGTTCTTTGTTTGGGGCGGATTGAGTGTTTATG
>JAYSZC010000051.1:0-2343 GCA_043738235.1 Lewinellaceae bacterium
ACCATCAAACTTTTCAAACTATCAAACCTCCTTTCAAACCATCAAACCAACATTTTTAAACCTAACCAAAATATGCCCGCAGTAGATTTTTCAAATACAGAAATTGCTTTTTCGCACCTCAGCAACAGTGAACTCAAAAAAACGGCGTGGTTGTTCAAACTGATGAGCCGCGCCTGGTTGGTCAAATACGGTTCGGGAGTAGGGCTTTGGGCGGTGGAAAAAGGGATGCCGTTTGCAGAAACCGTCGTAAAAAACACTATTTTTGAACAGTTTTGCGGAGGCACCACGCTGCTCGATTGCCAGAAAAACATAGACCGGCTGGCCGCATTCAATACGCTTTCTATCCTCGATTACGGGGTGGAAGCGAAGGAAACGGAGACGGATTTTAACCTCACGATGAATGAAAATATCCGGGCTGTCGACTTTGCCAGTCGCTCGCCGCATATTCCGGTGGTGAGCACGAAGGTGACGGGCGTGGCGCGTTTCGGATTGCTGGAACGCATTCAGAATGAACAGGAACTGACCAAAAGTGAACTGGCGGAATACCGCAATGTGCTCAAACGCATCGACGCGATTTGTTATCACGCTGCCACGAAAGGTGTTTCCGTATTCATCGACGCAGAAGAAAGCTGGATTCAGGATGCCATAGATCACCTGGTTTGGCTGATGATGAAACGCTACAACAAAAAACGCGTCGTGGTGTACAACACCTTCCAATTGTACCGGAAAGACCGGCTGCAATTCCTCACAGAAAGCTACGACCGCGCCCGAAACGCCGGATTTTTGCTCGGCGCCAAATTGGTGCGCGGCGCATACATGGAAAAAGAGCGCGTTCGCGCTGAGGAAATGGGCTACGAAAATCCGATCAACCCCGATAAAAACGCCACCGACGACCACTACAACACGGCCTTGCGGTTTTGTATCGATCATATTGAAACGCTGGCGCTTTGCAATGCCAGCCACAATGCGGAAAGCGCCTTGCTGCAAGTGGAACTGATGGATAAAAAAGGAATCGCCCACAACCATCCGAATTGTTTGTTCAGCCAACTGTTCGGCATGAGCGACAACGTCACCTTCAACTTGGCCAATGCCGGTTTTCGCGTCGCAAAATATGTTCCCTACGGCCAGGTGTCCGACGTGATTCCATACCTCATTCGCCGCGCCCAGGAAAACACAACGGTGACGGGAGATGTGGGCCGGGAACTGGCGCTGATAACGGAGGAATTGAAACGACGGAGACTTTGATGCCTATGAACACTGATAACCAATAACTAATAACGGATAACTACTTATGACTTCGCAGCGCAACGAACAGGAGCTGATCCAGCAGGTACTCAATATTTTTTCTACCCAGTTAGAAAAAAACGGTTTTCGCAAAACACCCGAACGTTTTGCGATCCTGGAAGAAATTTACAAACGCACCGACCACTTCGATGCCGAGGCTTTGTATATCCACATGAAAAACCGCAATTATCGCGTCAGCCGGGCCACGGTGTACAATACGCTGGAACTGCTGGTGGCCTGCGACTTAGTGAAAAAACACCAGTTTGGTAAAAACCTGGCCCAATACGAGAAGTCCTACGGCTTCAAACAACACGACCACGTCATCTGCGCCAACTGCGGCAAAGTGGTGGAGTTTTGCGACCCGCGGGTGCAGCAAATCAAAGACATGGTGGGCGAATTGTTGAATTTCAAAATCACCCACCATTCCCTCAATTTATACGGTATCTGTGGCTCCTGCCAGAAAGAAATCGAGTTCGGTATTGTGCGCAAGCAACCGAAAATTATGGAGGATGAGCCGGGCTGGGGGGACTGATTTAAAGGGCAAACCGCTCAAACTAAGTAAAAGGGCAAAAATAGCAAAAAGCAAAAAGCAATGTAAATCAATAAGTTACAGAAGATTAGTATAAACTAATTTTGCACACCTACTTACCTACTATAAGATTATCAAAGTCCGATAAACCCTCCGAAGTTGTCCGGTGTAACAATTTCGCAACTTACCGGCTGGTATTTTTCCACAAAGGTTTTTGAAAAATTGACCTTGCTGTTGGGGTTCCATTTAAACTCCCAGGCCCGCAGGCTACCATCCATATCTTCTACGTAGTCTATTTCTTGTTGCTGAGCCGTACGCCAGAAGTAAGCGTTGGACCATACGTCGTGATAGTGCAGGTATTTCATCCGTTCACTGACCAGCCAATTTTCCCATAAAGCGCCAATGTCTTGCCGGAGGTGGACTGGTTGGAAGGAAGCAACGAGGGCATTTCTGATGCCATTGTCGTAAAAGTAAATCTTTCGACTGCTGTTTAACTCACTACGCAGGTTGCGACTGAATGACCCGAGTCT
>JAYSZC010000052.1:0-5786 GCA_043738235.1 Lewinellaceae bacterium
GGGAAAATACCGCATTTTATTGAGTGGCTGTATCATCCCTCATTCCTCATTCCTCATCCCCAATTTAAGCACCGTACGGAATCCAAATGTTCTTAATTTGGGTGGCATGTCTGAGGAATACCTCGCCTTCGCCTTGTGTGGCATCGAGCCAGTTTCTGTATTTACCATAATTCACCCAACTGCGTTTCATATTGTCCGTGGAAAGATGTTCGACCTTTTTGCTGCCTTCTTTGCTGCCAAAATACCAGATGCCGTCTACGTTATCGTGTTTGGCCAATTCGGCGGCCAACTCGTCCTTTTTACCGGTGACAATATTGACAGCGCCTGCGGGAACGTCGGAAGTGTCCAGTACCTGGTAAAAATCAGTGGCTGAAAACGGAGCGGTTTCCGATGGGATCACCACCACCTGGTTGCCCATAGCGAGCGCAGGCATTACCGTTGAAATAAATCCCAGCAGCGGCGATTCATCGGGGCAAACAATGGCCAGCACACCAATCGCTTCGGGCATGGCCAACGTGACATTGCGCTGAATGGTACTGTGCGCCATGCCGTCGTATTTGTCGGCATAAGCGGCATAAGTAAAGATACGTTCGATGGATTTTTCCACTTCCAGCAGTGCATCGGTCTTGTTTTGATTCGTCATTTGAACCAGGCGCTGTACAAACTCATCCCGCCGCGCCGCCAGGTTTTCAGCGATATAATACAGTACTTGTGCCCTTGCGTGGCCTGTCATACCCGACCAGGCGCTGTTGGCATGAGCCGCTTCGACGGCGTTTCGGAGGTCTTTCCGGTTGCCTTCCGATACTTCTCCGATGTAGGCGCCCGCACTGTTTTTGATGGGCATACTATAACCGCCGTCGGGGCGGGCCTGTTTCCCGCCGATATACATTTTGCTGGTTCTGTCGATGTCCGGGTGGTGGTTGTTTGCCGTAACTGCCGCCCCGGCCTTGCTTTTTGCCGGCAAAACGGGTTTATCGGAAAAAGTATCTTCCACTTTCGGTTTGGCGTATTCGTACAAACCTTCTTTCCCGCCTTCCCGGCCAAAACCGGATTCGCGGTAACCGCCGAAACCCGAAGCGGCGTCAAACATATTGGTACAATTGATCCAGACCGTACCCGCTTTCACCTGCGGCGCGATGTCGAGCGCCAGGTTGATGTTTTCGGTCCACAGGCTGCAGGCTAATCCGTAACGGGTGTTGTTGGCCAGCGCTATAGCTTCCTTGTGCGAGCGGAAACTCATGGCGACCAATACGGGGCCGAAAATTTCTTCCTGCGCAATGGTTGCGGAAGGCGACACGTTGGTGAACAGGGTAGGCGGGTAAAAACAGCCTTCGGTAGGGAAATCCCTGGCCGGCTGCCACATGGCGCAACCTTCGGCCACACCTTGTTTGACCAGTTCATCAATCGTTTTAACCTGTACTTTATCTACAATAGCCCCGATATCGATGCATTTATCCAATGGATTGCCCACGATGAGTTGTTCCATACGGATTTTGAGTTTGGCATACAGGGTTTCCGAAACACTTTCCTCGACTAACAAGCGCGAGCCGGCGCAGCAGACCTGGCCCTGGTTGAACCAGATCGCATCGACCACGCCTTCCACGACGCTGTCTAAGTCCGCGTCTTCAAAAACGATAAAAGGCGATTTGCCGCCCAGTTCGAGCGACACTTTTTTGCCTGATCCGGCAATGGCCCTTCTAATGATTTTACCCACTTCGGTAGAGCCTGTAAACGCTATTTTCTGCACGCCGGGGTGGTTGACCAAAGCCGCGCCGGTAGCGCCTGCGCCGGTAATGATATTGACCACACCTTTTGGCAAACCTGCGTGTTGACAAATTTCAGCAAACAGCAGGGCCGTCAGGGAAGTGAATTCGGCGGGTTTCAGCACCACGGTATTGCCCATAGCCAGGGCGGGCGCAATTTTCCAGGAGAGCATCAGCAAAGGAAAATTCCAGGGAATGATCTGACCGATGACGCCGATTTCCTTGTAGTCTTTCAACTCCGTTTCCATCAGTTGCGCCCAACCGGCGTGGTAGTAAAAATGCCTGGCCACCAACGGAATATCAATATCCCTGGTTTCGCGGATCGGCTTGCCATTGTCCATGGATTCCAGCACGGCAAACAAGCGGGAATATTTCTGAATCTGGCGGGCAATGGCGTATAAATACCGCGCCCGCTGGTGTCCGCCCATAGCGACCCAGCCGGGCAGCGCTTTGCCGGCAGCCTCCACCGCGTCGTTGACGTCCTGCTCATTGGCTTCCGCAATTTTTGCCAGGCCTTTTTTGTTGGAGGGGTTCATGCTGTCAAAATAAACGCCCGAACCGGGGGCTTTCCATGCGCCGTCGATAAACAATTGGAAGGTTCTGTCGTGCGCATCGAGCCATTCATTCACAGGGTTGGCGCTTTCCGGCGCCGGGCCATAGACCATGGTGTCGTATATTTCTTTAATTTTCATGTTTTTCTATGCCATTGGGTGTCTGTAACCTGCTGAGTATCTGCCGGTTACAAAGTGTTCTAATTGCCGTTCTATATCAGCCAGCAAACTGCTGGCGCCGAACCTGAACAGTTCGGGGTTCAGCCATTCATCACCCAGTTCTTCTTTGATGAGTATGAGCCAGTCGAGCGCCTGTTTTGCTTTTTGAATGCCTCCGGCTGGTTTGAAACCGACCTTGAAGCCCGTCAATTCGTAATAGGCGCGAATCGCCCGGATCATAACCAGGCTGACGGGCAGGGTGGCGTTTACACTTTCTTTGCCCGTGCTGGTTTTGATAAAATCGGAGCCGGCCATCATGCTCACCCAACTGGCTTTCGCCACTTTGGTATAAGTGGGAATTTCACCGGTGGCTAAAATCGTTTTCATGTGGGCCGCTCCGCAGGCTTTCCGGCAAGCCGCCACTTCGTCGTACAGCGCTTTCCACTTCGATTCCAATACCAGATCGCGGCTGATGACAATGTCAATTTCCGTGGCGCCTGCGGCTACCGACAATTCTATTTCCCGGAGTTTTTCTTCCAATGTAATTTTTCCCGCCGGAAATCCGGTTGAAACGGCTGCGATCGGGATGCCGCTTCCAGCCAGGGCTTCTTTGGCAAAAGGAATCAGGTTGTGGTACACACAGACCGCGCCCGTGTGAAGATTTACGTCGGCCATACCCATCGCTTCCAGCAAATCCAGCCGGACGGGCGATCTTGCTTTGGCGCACAATCGCGTGACGTTGCCCCGGGTATCGTCGCCGGCCAGTGTGGTCAGGTCCATACAGCTGATCGCCTTGAGCAACCAGGCTGCCTGCCATTCTTTTTTTACCGTTCTCCGGTTGGGCAGTGTGGCGGCACGACGCTCCACGGCGCTTTTATTGATGTTGATATGGTCGAAAAACGCGGTGTTGAAAGGTATACCCTCATTGCGCGGCAGTAGATGCGTTGCTTTGGAGTTCAGTTCTTTTGTTTTTGTACTAGTCATCTTTTATAGGGATGAGGAATGATAAATGAGGAATGGGGGATGAGGAATGAGGAATGTCCAACACAACGCTCGGTCATCCCTCATTCCTCATCCCTCATTCCTATAAAAACTCTTCCATCACCATTCCAATCAGTTGGTGCATAGCCTGGTGGGCGTCTTTGGTGAATTGGCCTGTAAATCTATTGGCAATAATACAATTAATGGTGAGCGCCCGGTGTCCGAAAAGTTGGGATAAACCGTAAATGCCCGAGGTTTCCATTTCAAAGTTGGTGATCCGCATACCTTCAAATCGAAACTTCGAGAGTTTTTCATTCAACATTTTATCCTGTACGCCCAGGCGCAAAACCCTGCCTTGCGGCCCGTAAAATCCGGTGGCGGTCGCCGTTACGCCGGTATAAAAACCCAGTTTTTTTGCTTTTTCAAGCAATGCGGCATTGCCTTCCGCGAGGTATGGTTTGGGTAGTTTTGGATCCCAGTCCACCGCTTGGATAAACGATTCAACAAAGGGATTGTCTGAAAAACGCGCTGCATGTTCGTAGTAATGCACGAGTCCGTCAAACCCCAGTCCGTGCGTGCTGGCGAGAAAACTGTCGGGCGGAATATCTTCCTGGAGTGAGCCGGAAGTGCCTAAACGAATGAAAGTCAGTTGTTTATGTTCGATTTTGATTTGTTTTTTTACCAAATCAATATTGGCGACGGCGTCTAATTCACTCAAAACAATATCAATATTGTCCGTTCCCATGCCGGTTGAAACAACGGACACGCGCTTCCCATTTTTCGTGCCCGTATGCGTTACGATTTCTCTTTTTTGTGTTTTGAAATCCACCTCATCGAAGAAGGCGGAAACAGCCGGAACCCTCCCGGGGTCACCCACGAGGAAAATAGTGTCTGCAAGATTTTCAGGCAACAGATTGCAGTGGTACACACTGCCGTCGGGGTTCAGTATCAATTCGGAGGCTGCTAAATACTGACTCATATTTTAAGGAATGAGGAATGATTGATGAGGAATGAGGAATGATGAATGATGAATGATGAATGATGAATGATGAATGGGGCGTAGTGTTTACCTAATGCAAAGTGATTTGAGCCAAAGAACTTAAGGCCAAGAGTTACCTCCTCAAACCATCAAACCTTCTCAAACCTGGCCGTAATAACTCTGCCCCTGCGTTTGATAATCAACCTGTAAAGCCTCGGCTATGGTGGCTGCTATATCGGCAAAAGACTTTCTGACGCCAATATCGGTTCCGGCTTTTACCTGATGTCCGTAATTTAAAATCGGGATGTATTCCCGTGTATGATCGTTGCCTGAGAAGGAGGGATCGTTGCCGTGGTCGGCTGTAATAATGAGCAAATCGCCATCTTTTAGGTTGCCTGTTATTTCCGGCAAATATGCGTCAAATTCCATTAATGCCTTTGCATAACCTGCAATATCCCTTCTATGCCCGAAAAGCATATCAAAATCGACCAGATTGGTAAATATCAGTCCTGTGGTAGTTTCTTTTATCGCATCGATGGTTGCCCGGATACCGGCCAGGTTGTCCACCGTTTTTACATACCGTGAAATCCCTTTTCCATTAAAAATATCTGCGATTTTACCAATGGCGTACACTTCTTTGCCACTTTTTTGGATGGCATCCAACACCGTTTCAGGGGGATCGACTGCAAAATCCTTGCGCCGGCTTGTTCTGGTATACTGGCCCGAAGCGCCTGTAAAAGGCCGGGCGATCACACGGCCCACCTCGTAATCACCGACGAGCATATTGCGCGCAATCTGGCAGATTTCATATTGTTTTTCAATGGGAAAGATAGATTCATGCATGGCTATCTGGAACACGCTGTCAGCGGAAGTATACACAATCGGAAAACCTGTTTTCAGGTGTTCGTCGCCCAGGTCGTTGATGATGGCCGTACCGGAAGCGGCGTAATTTCCAATCGTTTTTGTCCCGATCGCTTGTTCAAACTGCTCCATGAATGCAGGTGGAAAACCATCTGCAAAAACCGGAAAGGGCTTTTGGAGCACCACGCCGCTAATCTCCCAATGGCCGGTCGTTGTATCTTTTCCCGCTGATAGTTCCAACGCTTTTCCGAAAGCGGCGGAAGGCGCAGCGGTTTTTTCCAGCAGATTGCTGCGGTCGATGTTGCCCAGCCCCATAGCCGTCAGATGCGGCAATTTCAGTGCCGGGTAGTATTTCGCGATGTTTCCCAGGGTGTTACTCCCGATATCATTATACAAATGGGCATCGGGCAATTCGCCGATTCCGACGCTATCCAGCACAATTAAAATGACCCTGCCCATAGAAGTTATATGTTATTAGTTATTGGTTATCAG
>JAYSZC010000053.1:0-2338 GCA_043738235.1 Lewinellaceae bacterium
GGGCGACCCTTGTGGTCGCCCAAATTTCAAAGTTTCCAGACACCAATGGGTGAGGCGTCGCTATTCACCCTTTAACCTGAGTGATTGTAAACCCTCCACTCACGATTCACCACTCACTACTCACATCTCCTCCGGCCCTTCTCCCACCCAATCCTGTTGCACATACCCGTCTTCGCAGTAATCTTTCAGTTCGTCTTCGATAAAAGCACGCACCTCATGGATGATGTCGCCCGGATAAAGCAGGTGGACATTAGGGCCGGCATCGAGGGTGAAATAGACCGGATGGCCTGTTTTAGTGCGGTATTCCCTGATTTTTTCAATGATAACCAGTGAATTGGGGCGCAGGAGGGTATAGGATGGGTTGCTGCACATCATCAGGGCATGGAGCGTCATGGCTTCATCTTCCACGATTTTACCAAAAGTGGCCAGATCGCCGTTGCGCATGGCTTCCAGCAGTGTGGCGAGGCGTTTGCGGGCCTGAGCGTAACGGGCATCTGCATACGGGTTGCCGTCCATCAGCGCGTGGCCGTCGCGGCTGCTGACGGCTTTTTCATCCTGGCTGACGATGAGGATATCGTCGTGGAAATTTTTGAACGTTTCATGAATTTGTTCGCCCACAGGTACCGCAAATTCATTGGATGAGCCTGCCACCAGCGGCGTTTCGCCCCAGACTGCCGCATGGGGGAAAATGGAGCGACAAGCTGAACCGCTGCCCAAACGGGCAACATAGGAGGCCTTTTTGTCGTAAGCCGCCGGATCCTGCAGGGTGCCGAACAAGGCGTCTTCCAGCGAACAGAGACACAACGCCAGCGCCGACATGCCGGAAGCCGACGAAGCGATACCCGCCGAATGCGGGAAGGAATTGCCGGTTTGCACCACCAATTTCAGCTGTTTTAAAAACGGAAAAACGGGCAGCAGGCTTTCCAAAAATGCCTTTGTTTTGCTTTTGAACGCCTCGTTTGCTTCTCCGTGGAAATGAAAATCCAAGTCGATGTTTCCGTCGCCGGCTTCTTCTCTGAACGTGTATTCCAGCATGGTATCCGTACAGGAAGCCGCCAAAGTGAGGCTCAAAGACGGGTTTTGAGGCAGTTGCCGGCCATATTTGCCCCAATATTTGATCAGCGCAATATTGCTGGGCGAACGCCAGGTGATGCTGCCGGCTTCGGGCGGATTGGAAGAATCGATGATGAGACGCGGATTTTCGTACATATCTGGAGGTTTTTATTTCGTGAATCGTGAGTGGTGAGTTGTGAGTCGTCAATCATGAGTGTCTACTCATTTCACCACTCACGACTCACCACTCACGATTCACGATCCGCAAAGAAACGGAAGCCTGCGCATGCTTGTCTCGCTTGACTGCCCTACTTTTACCAAAATTTTTTCTAAACGAATCCGATGGAACGGAAAACCCGCAATATCCCCGGGTGCATCTATCTTTGCGGGCACGAACCAAAAGCACATAAGTAGGTGTGCAAATTAGTTAAAACTAAATCTTCTGTAACTCACTGGTTTAATTGCTTTTTGCCCTTTGCAATTTTGCCCTTTTACTTACACCATCCTCGACAAACAACAGATAACCATGTGGCAAAGACTCCGGCGCTTCGGCGTTGAATTATATGCTTTTTTTACGGCGCCTTTCGTGATCCGCAACTGCCTGAGCATGTTGGCTATGGTGACCGGCATTTTGATGCTCACCTTCTGGTGGCTCAAGTGTTATACCAACCACGGCGAAAGTGTGCAGGTGCCCAGTTATGTGGGCATGGGTTTTCGCGAAGCAGCCCGCAAAGCCCGTGCGCGCGACTTCGGCGTAGCGGTCAGCGATTCGATTTATGTGCCGGGCAAACCGCCGGGAGAAATCATTGCGCAAGACCCGAAAGCGGAAAGCCGCGTGAAAGAAGGGCGCACCATTTATTTCACCGTGGCCAAAAACAACCCGGATATTATCAAATTGCCCGACCTTGCCCGCAGCGATGATTACGATATTTATAGCCGAAAATTGAGCCGGCTTGGCCTGAAACCACGCATTGTGGCGCGGGCCGCCGACCCGAAACTAGAGGCGAATACCATTGTGGCTGTAATTTACCGCGGCGACACCATCACGCAGAAAATCCGCTACGGGTATTCCATTGAAATGGGCGGCACCATCGACTTTGTGGTCAGCGAGGAAGTGACGACTACGGTTAATATACCCGATTGTTTGTGTCAAAGCCTCGATGCCGCGCGTTTTTTGATCCAGGCCAGCGGACTCAGTATCGGCACTATTTTTAAGGATGCCACCGTGACGGATGAAGAAACAGCCTATGTGTGGCGGCAAGCACCCAAGTTCGACGCCAACGGA
>JAYSZC010000054.1:0-2336 GCA_043738235.1 Lewinellaceae bacterium
TTTTTTATGGCTGCTTTTTCGGAGGGGATTGGGATATTGAGATATTGGGATATTAGGGGATTGAGATATTAGGATATTGAGATATTAATACCCAAATCATTGGTTATCAAAACAATATCCCAATATCCTAATATCTCAATATCCCACCAATATCCCAATATCATATTTAGAACTTAATGAAGCATTTAGAATACATAGAACACACCTTGCAACGCCTGGCATCGCCCAAGCGTTCGCATACGTTTTGGGGCTGGCTGCTGGTGATGATCTTCACCGCAGCATTGCTGTGGATTCGCAATGATACCTGGCTGGAGAACCCGAACGCCTACCTGCTGCGCGATACGCCCGATACCTATAAAAACTATATGACCACAGCTTGGCATGTGGCGCATGACTCCGGTTATGTGCATTACAGCGGGATGAATTATCCGTACGGCGAACATGTTTTATTTACGGATAATCAGCCGGTAATCAGCGCTGCTATGCAGTGGTGGAGCCGTAACATTTCAGATATTTCGGGTGAAACAACGGGGATTTTGAATCTGCTGCAGGTGCTTTCGCTGATTTTCGGCGCCGGTGTGATTTACCTCTTGTTCCGAAAACTACACTTCCCGGTCTGGTATGCCGGCCTCGTGTCGCTGGGCATGTTGTTTTTGTCGCCGCAATACGCGCGTTTCGATGTGCATTTCGGACTGTCGCATACCTGGGTTTTCCCTTTGCTGCTTTTACTGCTATGCCGTTACGAGGAACGACACAGCCGGCGTTACCAGAGTTTGCAGATAGGCGTGTTGTTGTGGTTTGCCGCGCAACTGCATTTTTATTACTTCGGACTTTCGGCGCTTTTCCTGCTGTTATACATGGCTTATCAATTGCTGATCGACCCTTCGCTCCGCAATATAAGGGTGCGGCTGAGCCACTTAGTCGTCATGGTACTCCTGCCGTTCGCAATTCTGAACATCTGGCTACACTGGGTCGATTTTCGGGCCGACCGGCCGGCAACGCCTTATGGTTTTACGGGATATATCGGATTTTGGGAAGGCGTTTTTCTGCCTTACGACAACTTCCCTTTGTACCACTGGATCGACCATTATGTGGCTAAAATACGGCGCTTAGACAGCGAGTCGCAGGCTTATGCAGGTTTAGTGGCCTTTATTTTTACGTTGTGGTTGGTTTTTTCGGGATTTCTGTACCGCTTCGCCCGGCGCGTAGTCTCCCTTTTCAAAAAAAATGCCTGGCCCGTGCCGCGTCTTTTTCCTGAAAGTTGGGATTTGGCGGCCTATCACCGGGTGCATAAACGCTATTTGCAGGGTATTTTTTTCGCAGCCATGGCGCTCCTGATTTTTGCCTGCGGTTTTCCTTATGCCATTAAAGGCCTGGAATGGATCGCCGATTACTTCGGCCCTTTGCGGCAATTCCGCGGCATGGCGCGTTTTACCTGGGCCTTTTACTACGTCATCAATGTGCTGGCATTTTATGTCATCTGGAATTGGAGTATCCATTTTAAAGGTTTTCAGCCGGGCAAAATGTTGTGGTTCCGCTGGGTGATCGCCCTGTTGCCGCTGGGCATTCTGGGTTATGAAGCCTTTTATTTTCAGCAGCACCGGCCCCTGCAGGTGGAGAATAACCCGGCTTATCCACCCGAACAGGCTACTTTCCCGGATAAATGGCTGGAAAAAGTGGATTTCAAACCTTACCAGGCGCTACTGCCCTTGCCTTACTACCACATCGGTTCTGAAAATATCTGGCTGGAAATGGATTTCGCACTTTTCAGAAAAGTGCAATTGACCGGCCTGAAACACGGCATTCCTGACATGGGCGTCAACATGAGCCGCAGTTCTATCGGCCAGATGCTCAAATCGGTGCAACTGACTCTGCCACCGGGGGAAATTCCTCAGATATTAGCCGACCTGCCCGATAACCGTCCGATGGCCATTTTCACCGAACAACGGCTCTGGGACGAGGTGCAACAACGTTATCCTTTCCTGGTCGGGAAAGCGACGCCCGTGTATGCAGGTTCCATTATCCGTGTTCTTTCCATTCAGCCCGACAGCATCCGCGCCGCTGCCGCCGATTACGCCCGTGCACTGAAACGCGAAGCAGCACAGCGCAGTATTTACCCCGCAGGACGCTACCGAAGTGATGTGGAACCGGGCTTCCTGTCTTTACAAACCTTTGATTCTCTGACGAATACGCCGAAGGTTTTTCAGGGAGCCGGAGCGTTTACCGGGAACATGCACGACACCACGTGGCTCTGGAACGGCCCGCTCCCCAAAGGCAAGTACGCGCTCAGTTTCTGGATCAACATCAAGCAGGACATGGGGCTGGTACATGCTTTA
>JAYSZC010000055.1:0-2335 GCA_043738235.1 Lewinellaceae bacterium
TACTTCCGGTGCAGCTCAGGGCGGTGGCAAAGTGCGTTTCGGTAATGGCCGCGACATCATCGATCCTTCGGAAATAAATTTTGATGCACGTAAAGATTACAAAAAACCATATTCAATAGTCGGCGAATACCGGCAAAAAACGGTCCCTGTCGATGAATTATCAGCCAATGTTTTTGGCCTGAAAAACATGAGCGGCAATGTGTACGAATGGTGTTGGGACTGGTACGACAGCGATTTTTATAAAAATTCGAAAGGCGCCCGCGACCCGAAAGGAGGCGGTTCGGGACAGTATCGTGTTTTGCGCGGCGGTTCCTGGGACACTCTTGCAGTGGGTTGCCGGGCTTCTTACCGCGATGAGTACTGGCCGTACTATATCTACTATATCGGTTTTCGCGTCGCCCGGCGCTTGTAACCTATTATTCGCATTACTTTTGTCATCTAAAACACCTAATCCACTTCATTATGGAAAACACGCTATCCACCTCAACCTTCACATTTATTGCCAATTACAAAGGCGGCATTTACATCCGTCAGGTTACTGCTAAAAACCTGGTGTCTGCCTGTCATATCTGGGCAGAGCAAATTGTCAGCAAAGAGGATATTCCAACATTAAATGGAGCGGTGTTTTTACAATCATTCAGGGATGATATTGAACTTTTAGCACCTGTTCCGCTTCAAAACACCTCTAATGTTTGGGCTTTTTCAGTATCTAACAGAAGGACATTCATGCTGGTCAATATTATAAAAACTGTAGAAAGCGAAGCGGGTGTGGCGCCTGCTCCTGCCGCATCCGGCTTTTAATGGTGTTATCTTGTATGTGTACGCTACGGTATGCTCTACGGAACACGCTACGGTGTACGCTACTTTTGTCATCCTGGCCGGGATCCGTCCACTCTACGGAACACGTTACGGTGTGCTCTACGAGGGTAACCCGAGTTGGAACGCGCACGTAGCGTGGACGGATCCCGAAGGATGACAAAAGTAGCGTACACCGTAGAGCGTACCACAATATGGATTGTTTGTGTTCCGAAAAACATAGATTAGGACTAAGATCGTCGTTTTTAATAGTGATTTTGATACTTCAAACCCATTATTCGCATTATTAACAGATCACTGATAACAAAATATGGAACATATTTTCAACGACTTCCCCCACCGCCGCTACAACCCCCTCACCGATGCCTGGGTGCTGGTATCGCCGCACCGCGCCAAACGCCCCTGGCAGGGTCAGGTGGAAAAACTCCCACCCGACACCCGCCCGCCGCATGACCCGGATTGCTACCTCTGCGCAGGCAATGTGCGGGCCAACGGCAAACAAAACCCGCTCTACAAAAACGTGTTTGTCTTCGACAACGACTTTGCTTCACTGCTGGAAGAAATTCCCACAGGTGAACTGGCCGAAAACGAACTTTTCCGCGCCCGGCTGGAACGCGGCGTGGGACGGGTGATCTGCTTTTCACCGCGCCACGACCTGACGATTCCGCAAATGGAAACCGCAGCCATCCGGGAGGTCGTCGATGCATGGGTAGAGGAATACGAAACCCTGGGCGCAAAAGATTTTGTCAACTACGTCCAGATTTTTGAAAACAAAGGCGCCATCATGGGCTGCTCCAACCCACACCCGCACGGACAGATATGGGCGCAGGAAAGTATCCCCGACGAGCCGCTGAAAAAACAAAAAGCGCAGTGGACGTACTGGGAAAAACACGGCAAAACACTGCTGGCCGATTACCTGCAGGCCGAATTGAACGGCGCACCGGGCATCACGCCGCGCGAACGGGTATTGTTTGAAAATGAACACTTTGTGGCGCTGGTGCCTTTCTGGGCGGTCTGGCCTTTCGAGGCGATGATCGTGCCCAAACGCCCTATGCCGCGCATCACCGATATGAGTGACGCCGAACGCGACGGATTAGCCGACGCCTACCGGGAACTGACCCTGCGCTACGACAAATTGTTCCAGACTTCTTTCCCCTACTCCGCCGGTATCCACCAGGCGCCTACAGACGGCGCGGCACACCCGGAATGGCATTTTCACATGGTGTTTTACCCGCCGCTGCTGCGCTCGGCCACGGTGAAAAAGTTTATGGTGGGCTATGAAATGCTGGCGAATCCGCAACGGGATATTACGCCGGAGAAGGCTGCGGAACTCCTGCGGAGTTAGTTATTGGGTGTCCGTTATCGGTTATCGGTTATCGGTTATCCGTTATCTGTTATCCGTTATCGGGTTTCAGGCAGGAAATGGTTGAAGTGGTTGGTTCCATTTCCATCGACGGAAGATTCATGACCAAAGAGGAATTGGAACTAGGCAGATGCCAGGGCCAAGCGTCGTAGCGTC
>JAYSZC010000056.1:0-5771 GCA_043738235.1 Lewinellaceae bacterium
GAACTCCTGTTAAATCCGTGTCTAATCTGTTTAATCCGTGTGCTATTAAATCTAAAAAAGCCCATAGGTTTGCGATACCTATGGGCTTCCCTTTATTACAAAAATTGTCGACCACCCGCGCATTGCAGATTTTCCAGGTCCTTCGCCTGGGAGCGGTGATCCTGACGAGTGTACTTTTTGCTAAAAGCGGGCTATCGACGGCTGATATCGGCGCCTACGAGATGCTGCTTTATATCGGCGCTATGTTTACCTTTTTATGGGTCAACGGCTTGTTGCAGGGAATGCCGCCCGTGTATGCACAATTGGATGAAGCCGGGCGTAAGTCATTCATTTTCAATAACTTTCTTGTTTTTTGTGGTCTTTCGGCGCTGCTATTTCTGGTGCTGGTCGGCGGAAAACAGTGGATGGTTCCTTTCCTGACCGGCCAACCCGAATTGCCCCATTATACCTTGTTTTGCACCTTTTTGTTGTTGAATGTTCCGTCCTTGCCGGTAGAGTATATCTACTTATTGCGGGAACAACCCAGGCAAATCGTCGTGTGGGGTGGGGTAGTGTTCGGTTTGCAGGTGGCGGTGTTTTTTATACCGCTTTGGCTGGGTATGGGCATGGCTACTTCTTTTCTGATGTTGGTTATTCTGGGAGCAGGAAAGTTTCTCTGGACCTTATTATTAGTGCTGCGGGTTGCGGACATCAGGGTGGATGTTCCTTTACTCCGGCGTTACCTGATTTTCTCCGGCCCATTGATGGCCAACCTGCTTGTTGGCAACTTGATTCTGTTGTTCGATAACTGGCTGGTGGGCTGGTACTATCAGGATACGGCAATTTTTGCCGTTTTCAGGTATGGTTCGCGTGAATTCCCACTTGCCGTCGCTCTGGCAACGGCACTCGCTACGGCAATGATTCCCCGCCTGAGCGCTGCTCCTGAAAAAGGGCTGGCAGAAATGAAGGACAAAACCCGGCGGCTCATGCACTTGCTTTTTCCGCTGACCATTTTGCTGTTGTTTGTGAGTAAGCCGCTTTTTCCGCTGGTTTTTAATCCGGATTTTGCAGACAGCGCCGCACTTTTCAACATTTACCTGCTCATTACGGCCAGCCGGGTATTGCTTCCCAATGCCATTGTGTTGTCGCGCGGCTTCCCGGCAGCGATATTCCGGGTCGGCATAGCGGAGCTCATGATTAAAATAGTGCTCGGTTTTGCGTTCATCCACTGGTTTGGACTTCCGGGTGTGGCCTGGTCGGCAGTACTTGCTTTTTTCTGGGAAAAACTGGGCCTGATCTGGTTTTTAGAAAAAAAACAGGGCGTAAAAACGGCTGAATGGCTTGATATTCAATGGTATACGATATATGTTGGATTGCTGGTTACTGCTTTTTGTATTTCGTTTTTTACCACATAAGTACATAGATTTTACACATAGAACACATAGCGTAGAGTACTCTAAAAACTATGTGTTCTATGTGTAAAATCTATGTACTTATGTGGTAAAAACCTACACCGCCTTCATTATCTCACGAATCATTTCCACGTCACTTTCCCAATGCCAGCCATCCAGCCCGGGAATATCCTGCTGACTGGCGCTCACTTTTTTCTTTGCCGTAAAATGAAATTCAATAGCCAGGGTTGTTTGTGCAATCGTCCGGATATTTCCGGCTGATATTCCTGCCCCGGGCATCACAGAAATCCGATCTCCTGCCTGCAGCACTAATTTTTGCAGCAAAAAACGCCCTTCGAGAGCCGTGGCTTTCTGGCCGGAACTCAGCACACGGTTATAGCCCCATTTGACCAGCGATTCCAGCGCCTGTTCCGGGTCTAGCGTATAATCAAAAGCGCGGTGGCATACAATTTCCATATCGCCAGCTACCACTTTCATAGCCAGCATTTTTTCAGCATCGAGTTCCATCATGGGATCGAGCGCGCCCACGACCACGCCGTTCACACCTTCCTCCCGGCAAAAGCGGATATCGTCGAGCATCACTTCAAACTCCTGCCCGGAATACGTAAAGTCGCCTTCCCGCGGGCGGATCAGCACATTGACCGGAATATGTAATTGCCGGACAGCTGCCCGTATCAAACCGGGAGAAGGGGTTAGTCCGCCTACATCGAGGGCGGAACACAACTCAATTCTGTGTGCGCCGGCCGTTTGTGCATTTAACGCAGACTGTATATTGACCGCACAGATTTCACATTTTACCATAGTGATTTAAATTTGCCTGTTAAGCAGTTGATTAATGTTCTATTGGGCGAAATTTCTCTATTATATTCTAAGATTTTGCTAATTGGCATAATAAAAAATTTTATGTCAATCGCCTTCTTGCAATATTAACGAATAAAGGCTTACCTTCGGGCATTCGTTTTAAATCAATCCGTATGCGCTTTTTTGTTCTTGTAGCCTTTGCGCTGTCATTTCTCCCCCCGGCAGCCACTGCGCAAGATCTTCATTATTCTCAGCATTATCACAACCCCATGCATCTCAATCCGGCTTCTACAGGCCTGTTCAGGGGTGATATGCGGGCTGCTGCATTGTACCGTACCCAATGGTCTACGGTGCCGGTATCTTATCAGACTTTTGCCGGCGCATTCGATTGGAAGGCATTGAAGCGCAAAGATAATCTTGTCTCCGCAGGTTTTTTATTGCAGCACGACCAGGCGGGAGATGCTGCATTGAACTGGACGCAAATTGGCTTTACCGGGAGTGTAGTCCATGCAATCGGGGCCACACAAGCGCTTTCCGCAGGATTTGGCATTGCCTTTGCTCAACGTAGTTTTGACATCAGCAGATTAAAGTTTAAAAACCAGTGGGGCGGCGATTATTTTGATCCTTCCCTGCCTTCTAAAGAGACTTTTGGTAACCGAAGCGGTTTGTTTCCAACTTTTTCTGCCGGCTTGAACTGGCTCTACGAACCGGCAGATGTGCGTACCCGGCTCCTGGCAGGTATCGGCGCTTTTCACCTGAATCGTCCTTTATCCGGCTTTGCCGATGATACGGACATCCGAATGCCTGTGCGGCTTACCACCCATGTAAATGCCGCCTTACAATTGAACGAATGGCTCGATCTGGTTGCAATGGGTGTGTGGCAACAAATGACTACTGCCCACGAAATCGTAGCGGGCGCCGGTTTGAGGCGTATTCTGGAAACTACGCCAACCGGATCGATCACAGCAGTACAACTTACACTATCGACCCGCTTGGGCGATGCTTTAATCCCGGCAGTACAGGTGGAACGCGGCAGTTGGACACTTGGAATCAGTTACGACTGGAATACATCCGAGTTTTCAACCGCAACAAATAAACATGGAGGTCTGGAAGTGGCCCTGGTTTACCGAACCTTGCCCGTGCCGCCGCCCAAGTTTTTTAAGGCGTGCCCGATTTTTTAAAAAAATTGGAAACTGCCAGATTTTTACCGATTACAATAAACTGAAAATCATCATGTGTGCGTTAGGGAAACCTATGCCTTCACCGATGCTGTTGCTTGGTCGCAGCGAAAACAACTTCCAACCGAGATAACCTTAATCCAAATCAATCGTATGAAATCACTTTTTTTAATGTTAGGTATTTGGTGCTGTGCCGCCTCGATGGCATCATTACAACCGCTCAAAGCCTGGGAGCGAGCGGGAGACGAGGCTGTGCAAAAAAAAGACTACGGCGCTGCCATTCAATATTACTCTACCTTTTTACAACGAGACGGCGATAACCTGGGCGTCTGGTGGAAATACGCTGATTGCGCCCGTCTTTTTAACGCATTTACGGAAGCTGAAAAAGGATATAATAAAATTGCCAAATCGGGTAAATCCCAAAAACGTTTTCCATTGCTCGATTACAGGATGGGAGAAGTAAAAAAAAGCCAGGGTGATTACGTTACCGCCGTGCGTCATTTTGAAAAATTCTTGAAAGACACCTCCGGTCCCGGACTGGATTTAAAGGAAGAGGCACTGCGCGAAGTTGCTGCCATTCGCAACGCCCAGGAGATAGCGGCATCTCCGGCACAGGTAGAAATCAAGCACCTGGGCAAAGAAGTAAACAGCCCGTTCAGCGAATTTGCACCGGTTATCGTGGGCGACACCATGTTTTTTTCATCCTACCGCTTCGATAAAAAAGAAACCCGCAAACGCCCGAAAGAAAAAATTACCAAAGTGATGATTTCCGCAAAAGGCGGTCGCGCGCGCGAACCCGGCAAGGGTTTTCCGACAACCGATACCGCCCACATTGCGCACACTGCTTTTTCACCGGACGGCCACTATGTGGTTTTTACCGTTTGTAAAGACATTAATGCCTCCGACATCCGCTGCGAACTTTGGCTGACGGTGATTGACCGGCGCAACCGCTGGTTGCCGCCCGTGCGTCTGCCGGAACCTGTCAATATGCCCGGATTTACCAGCACGCAACCGTCCATTGGTTTTGATGAACATTACCAAGGGCCGGTATTGTGGTTTTCAAGCGACCGGCCCGGCGGAAAAGGCAAACTCGATTTGTGGTACACGCCCCTCGATACGGTTTTCTTCTGCGAGTGCAATTTGCCTATTCCGGGTAAAAAAATTGGGAAACTCCCCAGGTTTGCCAAACCCTTGAACGCCGAACCGCTGAATACAGCGGAAAATGATGCAACGCCGTTTTTCCACAGTCCCACCCAAAAGGTTTTCTATAGTTCGGAAGGCTGGCCGGGTTTGGGCGGTTATGATATTTTCACTGCCGGAAAATCAGAAGACTTGTTTTCGGAACCCAGAAATGCCGGTGTGGGACTGAACACCAGCTACAATGATCTGTATTTCTTTCTGAAAAAAGACAGTAAAAACGGCTACCTGAGCAGCAACAGACCGGGTTCATATTTCCTGGATGAAACCAGCAGGGCTTGCTGCAATGATATTTTTTCATTCAAACTGCCGAAAGAGGAGGAAAAATATATCCCGCAACTTCCACCGACTATACCCGAAGACACCACAGCCTTTATCATCAAATCACCTCCTGAACCAACGCCAGACCCCGATCCTGTTCCCGTTCAAGTGCCGCCAACTGTAAAAGAACCCGAAGTACAGGATTTCGTCGGGCTGCCACTGTATTTTGACAATGACGAACCGGATAAAAGAACGCGCCGAAGTGTCACCAAAAAACACTACGAAGAAACTGTTCTGGCTTATTTCGACAAAGAAGAGGAGTACCGCAACCGTTTTGCAAGCGGACTTTCCGGCGATCGCCGGGACGCAGCGGAAATACACGCCGCAGATTTCTTTGAAAATGAAGTTCGACGCGGCTATGACCGGCTCATTCAATTGGCCGACCTGCTGTTGGTGCGGCTACAAAAAGGAGAATCTTTTGAGGTGTTGATCAAAGGATTTACCAGCCCGCGCGCTCAAACGGACTACAACCTCATTCTGGGCAAACGCCGCATCAGCAGCGTCAAAAACTACTTTGAGTTTTTTGCCGACGGCGCATTAATACCTTACATTCAATCAGGACAACTGAAGATATCGGAAACCAGTTTTGGTGAAACAACTGCCCGGTCCGGTATCAGCGACGACTTGCGCGATGAACGCAATTCGGTGTATCACCCCGATGCGGCGCGGGAACGCCGTGTCGAAATTGTGGAAATTCGCGAGCGGAAATAGAACGTATTTTGCGCCTCCCGGATCACCCTGAAATGCGCCTGTGAAAAATGAGTGAAAAAAATTTTGACGAATAGAAATCCATTCGTTTAAATTTGCCGCTGATGAATAAAGGTTCGCACTGCGCGTACTAACTCTCAAATCCAAATACATACCCAAGCCTTGGCTAAAAAAC
>JAYSZC010000057.1:0-5768 GCA_043738235.1 Lewinellaceae bacterium
TTGAATTGTATGATGATATTCTGAGCGTATGTGCTGGCCTCTGGAACTTCTATTTGGAACATAACTGATTGATTTACAATACTGCAACAAGTCTAATCAGCAATTGAAGATAAGTTAGCTTGGGAAATTTTCGCAACCTCATCATCAGAAAAAATATCGAATATTTTTCCGTTGAACTTTCTTGCTAAAACGGATAGGATGTTAGTGCATACGCCTATTCTAAGTGCCTCTTCAAATTTCTCAGATTCTATTTTGTGTTTTTTATAAATAGATTTAAGGGTGTGTTTGCCTTCATCATCTTGTATTTCTTCCAAAAATTTAATTAGGATACAAGTAATCAAAAGTTTGTCAATGGTCCCAGCGTCTTCAAGACCTATGGTTTCGTCATTCTGTAGTTTCGCCCGTACTTCCATCAAGTAATCCAACAAAAAAACATAGGGGTTGCTGTTCCCATCAATTTTCCCATGCATTTCCGTTTGTTCCCAAAACGTGCCGCTACCAAACAGATGAGCCGAGAACCTTGCATCATCAAAGCTCTCAATAGCAGATTGTGCCAAAACTAAGTCGTCACCCTCAATGCTTACGTCTTTATTAACCCGTTTGGCAGGTTTTCGGGCATTGATGATGTCTACCCTTGTCTCACCTCGGATGATGTAAATTTCCGTTTTTCCAGAACTCCACAAAGCTGCATGCAGTTTAGTATGGGGCTCTGTATTAAAAAAATTATCAGATTTATTAAAAATGCAAACAGCAGGAGTTGAAAAATAAGGCAGTTCATCTTCGTCCTTTCTATAATATCGCCTAAAGAAGACTGCATCGGCTGGAACTTCCAATTTCTTAGCTTCATCAATGAAAAGGCGTTCCACATTGTTCTGGGCTTCGTCCAAGTTGTGGACAAGCCCATTCATTGTGGTAAATCCCATTTTATGAAGGAAGTCGTTTCTCATGGTAGAAGTCAGGCTTTAGCAGCGTTTAACAATGCTATTTGTTGCTGGATAAGGTCGAGCTTGTCCAAAAGGATATAATTCATGTCTAACTTATCAGGAAACCCTATAAAAGCTTTGAATTCCCATGCCTCAAGAACATCTTTTGCTGCCACTGAATATGGCAGGTATTGTATATTGTCGGAAGCCAAAATCAGTTTTTTGCCTGATTCCAGTTCACTAATAACTCTTTTGAACACCACTCCAACATCCCTCAAAACCAATATATAGCGGTGTCCGCTTTTCAAATCACGAGCATGTTCTACAAACCTTCCCACTACGATGTACCCCTCTTGAATAGGAGGCATTGAATAACCTTCTATTTCAAATGCACGATAAGTGCCTTCGGGGAGCTTAGGCAAATAAAATCGGGGCAGTTCAGAAATAAACGATGCCTCTTTCATTCCTGTAGCATACCCTGCAATTGCTTTTGCAGGTACCAGTTCTATATTTGTTTTTTGATTATCCGAAACCGTAATGGATAGTATACGGATTGCATCAGATAATATACTGTCCGGTATATCTGGTGTATTACGAAACAAGGGCGCACCAATGTCCTTGGTCAACAAATCATCCGTACTGACTTTGTAGAACTGAGCTATTTTTAAAAGTTGGCTCGCTGGTGGTTCGGATTGCTCTCTTTCATAATTTGCATAGGTCGAACGGCTGACTTCTAACATTAATGCGACCTCACCTTGGGTAAGACTCTTCTTTTCCCGTAAGTATTTTAAGTTTGACCGCAGCATAATTGACAGGATTTTGAGCAAATGTCTAAAATTCTGTCACGATTTGCAAATTAAATATTCACTTGCTGTTTTTATCTATGGTCCAGGCCAAGTTTTTGAGTTCATTTTTTGCTTCGCTGATCTTACCTCCCCTTTATCTCAAACACACATTGCCGCTCTAGTATGTTTTGGGATTCATTCTTCCATTATTATCCCGTTAAACTTCCGATAAACCAAATATCCAAAAACCACCCTCAACCTTTAACCAACCTCCGCCAAACGACCTGCTCTCCTGCCACCACTTTCAACCAAAACACCCCAGGCTCCAAACCCGCTCCATCAATCCGAAGCGGCGCATCTAAAGCGCCGGTCTGCGCGCGCGCCTTCCGTCCCTGCGCATCGTACAAAACCCAGCCGGAAACTAGGCCCGGATACTCCACTTGCCACACATCTGCGCTGGGATTGGGCCATACCCGCAAGGTTGCATCCCCAACTTCCGAAGTAGCGACACTACCACATTGCAACGTATTCAGATAGCCCCACATCAGGTTATCAAAAGCAATCGGAACCAGGCCTGCCAGGCCCGGCAAACCGGCATCATTGCCCTGCCGCACCACCACCCAGCCTTTGGAAGGTACGACATGTATTTTCTGGTCGTTTTTCCCCAGGGCAGCAAACATATCATCGGGCGCATTGGGAATCAGTTTTCCGGGGATTTGAAATTGTAGCCCCGGCACCATGTATGATGACTGTCCATTGAGCCACCACAAATAGCCGTAAGCCGGATTCAGGGTTTGGGAAGGATGCGACATGTTGTACAGGTAATTCTGGTCATGAAGCAAGGTATCGCCGTTCCAGACGCCGTTGGCCAACGTGAGCAGACCGAAACGGGCCATGTCGCGGGCGCGGGCATACATGATATGATCTATCCAGAGGCCTTTCATGCCTACTTTGTCGAACAGCCGGGTTTTGGTAAAAAGGTTAATCGACTGGCCGCCGGCCGCTTCGATCACATCGTGTACCAGGTGATACGATGCGTTGTGGTAAGCCCAGCGGGTGCCGGCAGCGGCGAGGTATTGCAGGCAGGCAGGATCGGTACAATTAGCCGGATCAGGGTCGCTGGTAACCGGCGTATCGTCCAGTCCGCTTGTCATGCTGATCTGGTGGCGAATGGTGATGGCGCTTTCCTGCGCGGGCGTGCAACTCGTCCAGCCCGCTCCCAGGTAATCGGAGCTCGGATCATCAATACTAAACAATCCTTCATCCTGCGCCTGCCCAACGAGGAAGGCTGTAAGGCTTTTGCCGGCAGAAGCCCAGTACCAGAGCGAATCCTGCGTAAACGTGCCGAAATAGCGTTCCAGAACAATCTTTCCGTCTTTCAGGAGTATGAACGACTTGGTGTTCGTAGTTTCCAGGTATTGGTACAGGCTGTCAATTCTGTCGGGGCAAAACCCGAGCGTGGAAGGCGGTATCATTTGCCAGGTGCTTCCCAGCAGCGGGGGAAAGTACAGGGGCGTGTTTTGGGAAAATAATGCGAAAGAGGGGAGAATCAAAAAGATAGAAAGCAGCGTTGCTTTGATCATATTCATACGGCGGTCGTTTTACCGGGATTGGATGGTTAAAACGGCCAAAGGTTTAACCATGATTCGGACCGTGATTTACAGGATTGAAGGATGACCAAGATTACCCTTATCTACAAATGTAAATCATGTACATCCTTCAATCCTGTAAATCAAGGTCCGAATCATGGTCAATTTTCCACATAATACATATCAATTTCCCCCTTATTCTTCGCCGCTATTTTTCCGCGATAAGTACAGGGAAAGAACTCGCGGATCAATTCATAAGCTTCCCCGGAGATATTGATTTTACCACCTTCGCCGGCTTGTTCTATCCGCGCGGCAATATTCACCGTGTCGCCCCAGATGTCAAAAGCAAATTTTTTAGAACCTACCACACCGGCTACAACCGGGCCGTTGTGGATGCCGATGCGCGCCTCAAAAAGAGGTTGGCCTTTTTTTACACGTTCCATATTCCAGTCGGACAGCCAACGTTGCATATCGCGGGCGGCGAGCACCATATTGCGCAATTGGGAGCCGCCGCCATTGGGAAGGCCTCCGGCGCACATATAGGCATCGCCGATGGTTTTTATTTTTTCAATGCCGTGTAAAGCGATAATCTGGTCGAAAGCGCGGAAACAGGTGTCGAGTTCGCTGACAAGTTGTTGCGGACTAAGCACTTCAGCGATTTTGCTGAACCCCACAAAATCGGCAAATAGGACACTCACATCATCGAAGAAACGCGCATCGGTATGACCTTTCTTTTTCAATTCTTCCGCCACGAGCGACGGCAGGATATTGAGCAACAGGTTTTCGGAACGTTCTTGTTCTTCCCGGATAATGTTATTTTTTTCCTCCAGCAATTTGCTGTGCTGGCGGGCGCGAACGAAACTGAACATAGAGCCGCCGGCCAAAAACAACAAGGCAATCATGGCTGCAATATAAAATTTGAGGTTGCTGTTCGCTTCGCTCAGGGCGAGTTGGGTATTCGCCGCCGCCAGCGAATCGATGCCGGAACGAAATACCATGGAATCGAGCAGAAAGCGCTGCTGCATCACCATCATAGACGCCTTCATTTGTGCTTCCGTCATCTCATCTATGGCGACTTGTTTGGCTGCCAACTGGGCCTGCAGTTCCTGGCTTTCCTGCATCAGGCGCAACTGGTCTGTTTTGAAACCGCTACCAACAGTCGACATTTGTTGTTGGAGTTCGGCTAATTCCTGCCGCAATTCGCTTTTTGTAACCGGCGTATTAGCGGCCCCTGGCGTCACTTTTCCGCTTAAAACGGCTATTTGATCGTCAAAAATCGCTACTTCTTTCACTTTTCCCGCTCTTTCAGCCAGCATTCGCAGGTTATGGAGGTTATCGATCAGGAGGGTTTTATTGCCGCTATTGTTTTGGCGGAGCACATCCTGGCTTTGTTCAAATTTACCGGCGGCTTTTCGTTTTCCGCCCAGCATCATGGCTTTGCCCTGCCGGTTGAGGGCAATTGCCCGCAAGTCGGATTGTTTTATTTTTTTGGCAAAGTCGGCGCCTTCTTCGGCCCAATCTGCCGCCTTGTCAAACTGTCCTTCCTCTATACAGGCGTCTGCCAGGGCAATATACAAAGAGGCCCGTGTGGCGCCGTAAGCCGGGCGCAGTTGTTCTTCCAGTTGCTGTATTTTGCCGGCCTGAGCCAACAAAACCTGATTGAACGCCGGCAAGAACAGGCAAGCCGTAATGATCAGAATTTTTTTCATTCCATTATACTTTACAATAACACTGCCAACATCTAAATTGTCATCAACGCAGGAACAATACTTCGAGCGGTAATACGGCGGCGAACGGGGTTCGGAGGTACTAAACTTTCCACAAACGCAGGAACAATACTTCGAGGGCTAAAAATAATAAAGCAAACACAACACACCAACGCCACAGCACAATACCGCGTTCCTGTTCGCCTACGATCTGAGAGAAATTGGCCTCCGCTGTCTGGCTCAGCACTTTCATATTGGGCAGCAGTCCTTCCGCCAATGCCTCCTCATTTTTATAAGTCAGGTCGCTTTCTTTGCGGTCATAATTGAACGCATAAGCAGCCAGGGTGCTGTCCCCCTGCAGCCCGAGCCGGTACCAGCCCGCGTCGCGCACCTGCGTTCCGGGCGTGAGCAGTACTTTTGAGCCGAAAATCCGTTGTTCGGGGATGAATTCTTCCGCTGTGGATGCCGCGGGTGCATTTCCCGGCGTTGTTTCTTCCACAGTTTTGCGCAATTTATAAATCGTTTCCCCCGCCGCAGAAATCTGGTGTTTCGCTTCCAGCACCTCGTCTTTTCCGATGGTATAGGCAATCTGGCGGCCTTTGGCGCCGGCAATTGCCATTTTGAACAACATAGGTACAAAAATTTCACCGTTGCGCACCATATCGTTCGTTTGTTCTTCAAGGGGAACGGCGGAAAAATAAAGCGCACCTTCTCCCTGCACATATTTTGCCAGCAGGACCGAGCCGTCGCGGTATGTGAGAATTT
>JAYSZC010000058.1:0-5752 GCA_043738235.1 Lewinellaceae bacterium
CATTGGATCCGTTACAACCAGCCGGAACAAACCCGCAATGTGCTGCACCACCAAAAAGGCGTGTATGATATACTGGCGCTTGGTAGCCGGATTTTTACAGCCGGCGGAGAAGGTATGCTCACTGCCTGGGACATCGAATCGGCCCGCGCAATGGAGAGTTATCATTTGTCCAACCAGGCGCTGCGTTGTATCGCCTCCAGCGAACAGCGAACAGAACTGGCGGTAGGCGCCAGCGACGGCTCCATTTATTTGCTGGATAGTCATAATCTGGCGCTCCGGCAAGTATTACCCGGGGCGCATACGCCCTCCGTATTTACCCTGGCGTATTCCCCCGACGGGCGCTACCTGCTGAGCGGAGGCCGGGATGCGATGTTGCGGGTTTGGGATGTGGAAGATCATTTCCGGCTAATTTCAGAACAGGCCGCGCATTGGTACACCCTGAACCATATTGTTTTTTCGCCTGACGGCGCTCTTTTTGCCACGGCCAGCCGCGATAAAACCCTGAAAATCTGGGATGCGGCCACCTTTACCCTCCTGAAAGTGGTGGATACCATCCGCGACGGCGGACACATCAATTCCGTCAACAGGCTGCTGTGGTTGCCGGAATGCCTTGTTTCAGCGAGCGACGACCGGAGCGCGATGCTTTGGGTTGAACCTCACCCCCCGTCCCCCTCTCCGACAGAGAGGGGGTGACTTCCCCCTTGATATCCCTGATAGGAATGCCAAATGTCAAGTGCACATTTGCCTGACAAAAAATCCTCTTATGAGAATGTCAAACGTCAAATGCAGCTTCGCCTGACAAAAATCCCCTTATGAGAATGCCAAAAGTGAAGTCAGCCCCTCTCCGACGGAGAGGGGGCCGGGGGGTGAGGTCCACACACGCTCAAAACCCCGTATTTATCCGCAGAAAAAAACCACTCTGTCCCAGGTCATTGCGGCTCCATTCCAAACGCGCTGTTTTGTTGTAATAGGCAACGACATCGATGCCAACCCCATATCCGTACATGGTACGGTTCACGAATGGATTATTTTCGCCGTAAAAAGGATCGTTGCTGTACCCCACGTCGTTGTTCAGTGACAGGTAAACTTTTACCGGAAAATTTTGAAATGCTTTTACCGGTATAATTTTTCCGAAATGAAACGTGCGGTTCAAAATTTCGTAGTGAAAGGAAGTTTTTGCGATGACAAAATCGAGTCCGTCGGCCACGTAGTATTCGTATCCGCGCACAAAGTTATTCCCATATCCCAATCCCTGGTTGTTGTAATACGGTGGGCGGCGGCGGGGCAAACTCACCCTGCCGGCGGTCATGATCGCCAGGCTCAGCTTGGGCGTGAATTTATAATACCGGTCATACTCCGCATAGATTCGGGTCAGGTGCAGGTCTTCGGCAGGGATAAATCCGTTTTGACGCAGTTCGAAAGTAGCCCGCCAACCTTGCAGGGGGTAAGGCCGTATATCGAGCCGGTCGACGGAAAAATTATAGATCAGGCTGAGATGGCGTTGTTTACGCCGTCCGTTCAGAAAGAAATTGGGATTGAGCTGCGCGATGGTATCGGCAACTTCATTTTGATTGTATTCTGTTGTAAACGTGTGGGTGATGAATAATTTGGGGCGCCAGATCAGCCCGGTACTTGCCCGGAAACGTTTGATGTACCACCGCTCGGGATCCGTGATAAAAAGGATTTTATTCCCGTCCGTTTGGTAGGCTACTTCATGGTTTCGGCTGTATGAAATGGCCGCCTGAAGACCCAGGGTCTGACTTTTATTGATATTGGGGTGGCGGTAGGCCAGTTCGTATTTGTTGGAATAGCCGAATTGCAGTTTGGTTTTGAACAAATCGGCCTGCCCGGTAAAGTTCAGCCAGTTCAGGTCGATGCCGTAGTTGACCCTTCGCAGGGAATGGTTGAATTCATTCCACCAGACATTAAAGTTGCGGTCGGCCAATTCAAACAAGGGTACCGGAAAAATATACCAGCCTTCCTGTAGCCGGATTTGCAGCGTGATGCGGTTGTGTTCGTTCCAGGTCAGCACATTAATAATAGCACTGGAAAAAATACCGAGGTTCATCAGCCGGAGGCTGTTCCGTTCGAGGGTATTACCCAGTTCAACTACCGAAATGGAATCGCCTGCCACAAACTCCAATTCCCGCAGGATCAGATTGGCGCTTGTTTTGCGATTTCCGTCAATGTTAATACTATCAATAAAGACGAAGCCGGGCGCCAAAGAATCACCTTGAGAGGATGCTTCCCGCCCTATAATAGTACAAAAAATAAGCAGTAGAAAAGTCCTGATATCCAGGCGATTATTCAATCGGCAAGTCATGCGCGGCAGTTAAAAAACCTGTTTTTGGGGCAAAAATCTGTACAAAAACGTTCAAATTACCGCCTCCTGGGTTCATAAAACGTCTTAAGCTGCAAAAAAAGCGTAATTTCGTCATATTTTATACGTGTTACGCTACCTTTGGACAAAAAGAAAGAGACTTGGATCTGATTGAAATGATGCAAGACCCCGTTTTCTACGGGTTGGTATGGGCCATTTTCACGGTTGTCGGCGTGATACTGGGATGGACGCTGCGTGCCAACTATCCGGAACAGGAAGTGCGCAATACGCTTTCCAGAACAGAACAGGAAAAAAACACCTTAGCAAGACTCTACACCCACGTCAAACATCAGCACGACCTGCGTGAGGCAGACTTCAGACGCGCTTCTATCGAATTGGGTACACTTCGCGATCAGTTGGTCGTCATGGAAACCGATCGCGCCCGCCGTACCAGCCTCGAACTGACTTATTCGCCCCGGCTCGAAAAGGCGGAAGCCAATGCCGCGCAATACGCCCAGAAAGTGGCGGCTTTAGAAGTTTTGGCCGGCAGCCTCCGCACCCGCAATGCCGAAATGAATGCCGAACTGCTGCGTATGCAGGAAGAACTCAATGCCTGGCAGGTGCTGTACCACGATTTTCAGGCCATGCAGTGCAAACTTGCGGCCTTTGAACAAAACACTGCCTGGCTCGACAGCGAGCGCACCCAATTGCGGCAGCAACTGGAAATTGCCCGTATCGAAATCGAAAACCTGCAATTGCAACTGCTCCAGCAAAATGCTCAGGTAGCCGTTAGCCCTCAAAAATCGGCTGCTCAGGGCGACCGCCACGGCGGCCCCGCGGCGCCAGAAAATACCGACGACCTGAAAATCATCAACGGCATCAACCCTTTCGCCGAACAACAACTGTTCGCGCTGGGCATCCACACTTTTGCACAGATCAGCCGCTGGGATGATAACGCCATTATCGCATTCGCAAAGGCGCTGAATATCAGCCCCGGAAAAATATACCAGGAAGACTGGGTGGGGCAGGCGAAGCATCTGGTGACGGGGGGGCAGCATTCGTGAATGTAATGGTTTTTGATAAAGCGAGTTAAATATTTCCTACCACTTCTTCTAATTTACCCATAATTTTTGCAAACCTGTAGTCTCTGGTTTCATAGAATAAATTACCCAAGATGGCTTCTTGCATGATCCTATGCTTCAGAATTTTTTCAAACGTGGTCTTCAAAAAAGGTTTTACATCTTCAGGAGCATTTAAAATTTGTTGAACCAGATCGGTTCTATTATCTAATATGTAAACGATGTCTTCAAAATCATGACTTGTACGGGGATCTTTTTTTCCACGATCTTCGTATGCAGCGAATTTGGAAGCCAAAAAATAGGATATTGGTAATATTTGTATCTGTTTATCTTCTATTTCAACAGTTTCGCGTAGGGAGAACCCGCCTGCAAACCACGGGTTCGCAGGCGCCCAACCCACCGATATGGTGTTCATGAAATCTACTTTTATATCCTCAAACCGGAAGCGGCAGATCACATCATCTTCAGCCGTTTGTGTAAATCCCTTTTTTATTAAATCTTCTCTCACTTCTTCGAGTTCGACGATTGTGGCAATCGACAAGCTTATATCTATATCCTTTGTTGGACGAACATCGTCTGCTGCAGAGTCGTTAATATATAAACCAACAACGGCTCCGCCTACGTACACCACCTGCTCGTTAAGTTCGGCAAGTGCAGTAGCAATTTTGCTTATCACACTTCTATTGATGGCTGCATTCTTCATTCAATTCTTTTCATTAATTCTTCCATTGCTATGTTTTTCTCTCTTGCTTTGCCAATTCGCAATGCATCTGTTAAAGCAAGCATTTCATATAGTTTGGAATCATTTAAACAGGCTTTGGGAACAGATGCATGCAATGGTTCAATGGCCTGACCACGAACGGTACCCTCTGCATATGACCAAACAACAGCATCCGAACTTTCTATGACATCAGAAAGCGGAGAGGCAGAATAAGCGGTAGGCATGCCTCTTACTATAGCGCCCGGTTGTTGCGGATACACATATTTTAATCCATATTGTAGGAACTCCAGCAATGATGCCTTCATCAATCTTTTTTTATCGACTGAAACCAACCCGGCATAGGTAGAACGATGTAAACTTTCGCTCACTTCGCTGGCACTGATGCCCAATTCATAAGCCAAATCTTTCATCAGCCAGTCTTGATTACCTTTGGCGGCAATCTTCAATAATACCACTATATCATGTGGACGCATACCACTATGTTTATTCATGTTTAATAGATTTTCACACAAAGATATTAAAATTCGCGATTCGCGATTCGCGAATTTATAAGTTTTGTCCAAATATTTCATTTGTCAATCGCTCGACTCATATTTATTTACCCCGGCCAATCAATTTACGAATCAACCCCCACACAATCAGCACAATAATCACCCCAAAAGTGATCCATTTCAGCAACTTGAACACCTCACAAAGGGTGGCGACCGTCACAGATTGTTGCGGAAAAGAATAGAGCAGTCGGACAATGCCGGCATTTTCTGCAAAATCCAACAACAGCATAACAAACGGGAGCGTATTGACCCGGGCGTACGATGTGTTTCGATACAAAAGGCTCAATATGATCCCAAATAAAAAAGCATAAACGACGGGATACGCCACATCTGCCGTCATTTCGGTTCTGGCATAATAGGCACGGGCCGCATCGCCATAGTCGGCGGTCATATCCAGTGTATTTTGCGGGTTGAACCCAAACGTTAAATCAATGACACCGACAGGTTTGCCAGCCAGTTCATTGATTTTTGCTTCAGCATTTTTTAAAATATAAGCGGGAAACAACAGGTATAAAGCCAGGGATATAACGAGGCTTTTCCAGTTGGCAATGCGGTATAGGAAATTGGAAAGTGTTTTCATCTGTGTTTTTTCATGATTTGAAGTGAAGAGTAAGAGGCTGTTTGGGCTATTCTTTCCGGTCATACGAAGATAGATTTCCTTTCTCACCTGCACAAATCATCCGCGTTATCATTGCATACTGCCGCTATCTTATTTCTTTTTTAATCGCTGCTGAAAACGAATCCTTACATGCTCCCCCCAATACTTTTCCATTCCCTCCGTTCCACTATTTTTTCCGGCATGCTAATGTTAAATTTTGGCGTGGTTACAGAAAAACCCCTATTCTTGCAAAAAAAATTCAGAAATATCATTTTTGTTTTTCTGGATAATTTTTTAAACAATTCATTGATTTACAATGTTTTAAGAAATAATATTAATAAAAATGCAAGAAACACTCCAGGCATAAGTGCCAAAAAATGAAATAATTGGCCCTTTTTTTGGTGGGGCCGCCTTTACATTCGTGTTATCCCTCCATTGTTACGTTAATCCCGCACCCGAAAATGGCATCATTTGGACCAAAAC
>JAYSZC010000059.1:0-5744 GCA_043738235.1 Lewinellaceae bacterium
CAACCTTTATCAACCCTCATCATCGACGGTTCCATGATATTCGCCCGATCATTTTCTTCCGGTCTTGCCTGGCGTATTGCCGGGCTTTTTGTGACTGCCATTGGCGCCGCTGCCGCTATTTCATACGACAAGCCCCAATACTGGCTGGCATTGCTATTGTTCGCCGTGGCTATTCAGTTGAGTCTGAACCTGTTCCGGTATGTAAATGACACGAATCGCCGCCTGGCGCGTTTTTTTGAGAGTGTGCGTTACTCCGATTTTGCCATCCGCTTTTCTTCTGCCAAGGAAAAAGGTTCTTCTTTTGAAACGGTCAACAAACAATTCAATGAAGTCCTGGAGGCATTTCGCCAGACCCGCGCTGAAAAAGAGGCTAATCTGTTGTTTCTCAATACGATGGTGCAGCACCTCAGCACGGGGCTGCTCGTTTTTGACGCACAAAACAACGTGCTGATTTCCAACAATGCCGCCTTGCAACTGCTGGGCCTGTACCGGCTGCACCACCTGAATGATTTGCCGGACCGGCATCGTCCGTTGATTCAATTTATCCAGCACCTGAGTTCAAAAGGAAAAGTACTGTACCAGCCGGAAGCCAGCCGGCAGTTGTCAGTACAGGGTGTGGCGCTCAACCTGCAAGGCCGGGCCGTGCGCCTGCTCACCCTGCAAAACATTCACCCGGAACTCCAGCGCAAGGAAGTGGACGCCTGGCGTAACCTGACCCGCGTGCTGCGCCACGAAATGATGAACTCGATTACGCCGATTGTTTCGTTGGTGGAAACTGCCCAGGAAATTGTACGCCTCGACCTGCCTGCCAACGAGGCCTCCGCCGATTTGTCCGAAGCGCTCGAAGTGGTGGCTGCCCGCAGCCGCGGATTGGTGAATTTTGTGGAGGCATATCGCTCCTTTACGTCCGTGCCGCAACCCAAAATGGAAGAAATTTCCGTCAAAGCATTGCTCGATCGGGTGGTTTCGCTCACCAACGCCGACCATAAACAATTGAAAATCAAGACCGAAGTTTTTGTGCAACCCGAAAACCTGCGCTTGCAGGGTGATACCGCGCAATTGGAAATGGTGCTGCTGAACTTAGTCAAAAACGCGCGCGAGGCATTTGGTAAAAAAACCGGCCACGAAGAAAGCCGCATCACCTTGCGGGCCGGCGCCGATGCTAAAAACAAAGCGTTTATCGAAGTGGAAGACAATGGCGCCGGCATCTCACCCGAATTGCTGGAAGAGATTTTTATCCCGTTTTTTACGACCAAACCCACCGGAACCGGCGTAGGCCTGAGTATTTCCCGGCAAATTATGCAATTGCACGGCGGCGATATCCGGGTGGGATCGGCGGTGGGAACCGGGGCGAGGTTTGTACTGGATTTCTAATTGGTTATCAGTTATCAGTTATCAGTTATCCGGTTTCAGGCTGGAATGGTGTGCGAAGGGCTTATCCTTTTCCCTATATCTAATACCTATTGAGATGTCTTATCCGACGTGGGGGAAAAGGATAAGCCCTTCGCACACCATTCCAGCCTGAAACCGGATAACTGATAACTGATAACTGATAACCAATAACCTTATTTCAGCTGGAAATTAAACGTAATCGTGCCGCATTGCTGGGCACTGTCGGATGCCGCAAACCGATAACCGCGCGCTGCGGCGAGCGCCTTACTGCGGAGTTCGCTGTCGCTGGTTGTGGAACCGCGCTGAGTATAAGAGGCGCTGATCACATTCCCGGAGCTGTTGACACACACCTCGATGACCACCTTACCTTGTTTCTGTGAATTATCGTTGATCGCGCCGCGGTCGACTACCTTACGACCACCCAGGCCGCCGCCGATGGATGCGCCGGTGCCAGTGCCATCGCCACCGCCTGTGCCGCCGCCGGTGCCGGTGCTTTTACCAAAAGGATTGTCGCCAGTGCCGCCGGGAATGCCCTGGTTACCGGGTTTTCCGGTATTGCCCTGACCGGTACCGGTGCTGCCGGGTTTGCCGAAACTACCCCCGAACTGGCCCTTTTTTTTGTCTTTTTCAGCCTGTTCCTGGCGTTTGCGGTCTGCTGCGGCTTGTGCCGCCGCTTGCTGTTCCCTGCGAACCCGGTCTGCTTCCGCCTGTTTCTGGCGGTCTGCTTCCTGTTGTTTTTTGATAGCCGCTACTTCCGGGTCGCTCGTGGTCGGCGTATTCGGCGTGGTCGTTTTTACAGGTTCCGAAGGCGCCGGTTTGGAACTGGGCGGCGTAGGCGTGGGTACCGGGTCGGGTTCCGGTTCGTTGACGGTAGGGTCTTCCATTTGCTGGCCTTGCTGCGCCGGGTCATCGCCTTGGCCTTCGTCCGGCAATCCGGCAGCAGCATCGTCGCCGCCACCGCCCCATTCTAATTGAATAATCGGCTCATCCTCCAGCACATCGGAGGATGGGAATGTGTAGAAAATCAGAAATGCCAGCAGAATGGTGTGAATAATCAGACTGCCAACAGCTGCTTTAGAGCGATTTTCTTCGGTATTAAGAGCCTCTTTCATGGGAAATGTGTTTTGGAATATGGATGCTTAGAGACTTGAATTTACATAATTTAAGTTGGCGTGCAAAATGAGCTAATACTAAATCTTCCGTAACTCATTGATTTACATTGCTTTTTGCCCTTTGCAATTTTGCAATTTTATTTATTATCCTGTCTTGGGTCGGTTGCCAGGATGGTTTTGAGTTTCAGCCTGTTGGCAACATCCAGAATGGTTACCACATATTCGATCGGGGCGCCTTTTTCGGCATTGACGGTAATCGTGGTTTTATTCGGGTCTTCGCCCAATGCGCGAATCCGCGCCCGGAGGCTGCTCTCCAGATTTGCTTCCGTGACAGGCGTTCTGTCTATGTAATAACTGCCTTCTTTACGGACAGAAACGGACAGGGAAGGAGATGCCAGCGACTTGGAAGTACTCGATGGCAACTGGAGGTTTAGGGCATTCGGGGTGACCACATTAGAGGTCAGCATGAAAAACATCAGCAGCAGGAAGATGACGTCGATCATCGCTGCCAAACTGAATTCAGGCTCTACCCGGTTACGACGTTTAAGTGCCATATTTTTTGATATTTACGAATAAGTTTTAGTAGGCTTGATGGTTTGATAGTTTGATAGTTTGAAGGTTTGGGGTTAAAGACCAATGATTTAGTTACTACCCCAAACCTTCAAACCATCAAACTGTCAAACCACCAATTACCGGGATGGTTCCTGCAATAAATCCATAAACTGCACGGCGGTATTTTCCATTTTGAAAATAACCTTATCGAGGTTCGACACCAACAGGTTGTAACCGGCCATGGCAATAATAGATACGAACAGACCGAAAGCCGTTGCCGTCAGGGCGTGGTAAATACCATTGGACAGTACTTTTGGTGTCACCGTTTCGGCATTCGTCATATCCTGGAACGATATAATCAGGCCGATAACAGTACCCAACAGACCGATCATCGGGGCAATACCCGAAATAGAAGCCAGGGTCGAGAGGTTTTTCTCTAATTTTAATAATTCGAGGTTGCCCACATTTTCAATCGCGCGGTTGATATCGTCGAGCGGTTTGCCGATGCGGTCCAATCCTTTTTCCACCATACGGGCCATGGGCGCGTCCACACTCTGGCAGAGCGCTTTGGCGGCTTGCAGGTTGCCGTTTTCGACGCTGTTGCGAATGCTGTTCATAAAATTTTGATCCACTTGTCCTGCGCGCGTCAGCGTGAAGTAGCGTTCAATGATGATATACATGGCATAAATGGACAGCAATGATAAAATACCAATCACGATCTGGCCGGAAAGACTGCTGCCTGTAATGATGTCAAAAAGGCTTTTGGTCTCTACGGGTTTTACCTCGGAAAGTCTGGTCGTTGTTGTTTGCAGGAAAAAGAAGGATAGGAAGGCGTTCAGTGTCATAAAAACGTATAGCTGTTTACTGGTGAAACCGATTGTTTTCTTTTGCAGTGTTGCGAACGCCAAAAGTAGCGTATTTTGTATTCGACCAAGCAATTTCCTTAACATTTTTAGCCCCGTCCCTGTATTTTGCCACTTGAATGACAAAGTTCCGGGCTTGAAAATGAAGGAATTATGTGCGACTGCGACAATTGCCCCCTGTTCAGTACATTTGCAAAACAAACTTTTTCAAATGAAACAAAAGCACTTTGTCTACTGTGTGTTGCTTCTGCTTGCGGCCTGTAACAACACCCCGAAACCGGGCGAACAGACGCCCCCGGCCACTCCTGCCGCACCCGCAGATACGCGTCCGGTCGTCTACCTGGAAGGTTGTTACGCCACTTCCACCCGGCCCGGCAATGACATTACGGCCCTGTTCGACAACAACAGCGATAATTACTGGGAAACCCGCCCCGGCGCCGGCCCCGACGAAGGCATCATGTTGTATTTTCAAAATGCCATGCCACTTTCGGCCCTGCAGGTCGTGGGGGGCGAAGGTAGTTTCGATCCCGCCAAAGCCGCTATGCAGGTATATGTAAACGGAAAGTCCAACGACCCGGCATTGCCCGGCAGCAAGGTCTCGCTGGGCAACCAACCTGTCAAATCGCTTTATCTGCGTTTCAATACAACCGGTAAAGAAAATGCCTTTGATGTGGTGGAGAACGACATGAAAACCGTGATCCGCACATTCCCGGCCAACGCTTCCATCCGTGTGCGGGGCATCAAATTGTGGAATGATAAAAACGAGGAAGTCCGGCTGGTAGCCCCTCAACAACTCAAAGGCGGCCTTTCGGCCAGCACTACCCTTATGCCCGAATCGGCTTTCAACGCCGCCAATCTTTTTGACGGACGGAAGGAGTTTGCCTGGGTGGAAGGCAATGCCGCCGCTTCGGGTGAAAATGAAATGCTGCGATTTCAATTTGACAGCGACGTTCGGATCACGACGATCCAGATATGGAATGGTTACCAGCGCTCCGACGAACATTTTTCAGCCAACGCCCGCGTCCGCGATTTCAGTTTCGGCCCGACAGGCGGCCCTGCACATACCTACACCCTGCGCGACACCAAAGCAGGGCAAAAAATCGAACTGAGCGCCGCTGCACAGGGCAAGGTGTTTGAACTGAATATCAAAAGCATCTATCCCGGAAAACGGTACAAAGACCTGGCCATCAGCGAAATATTGTTTTTCGACGGCTCCACGCCACTTGCCCTGAAAACCGATTTTGCGGAACGAACCAGCAATGCCATCAAAACCGCTTCCGCCGCTTCGCCCCTCCAGGCGATACTCGACCGGCGCATCAGCAACCAGACGGCGGATTTTGAAACCACCAATAAGTCCATTATCCTGCGCTCCGACGGCACTTTTGTAATGTACGAACTGGTCGAGGACAGCGGCGACCAGATACTGGCCGACGGCAACTGGAAACTGGATAAAAGCGATGCCCGCAGCGCTACCGTGACGGTTTTTGGCAAATGGTTCAGCCAGTTCAACTTGGCCGCTTATTATGAAGGCAACACCCGCGAAGAAGCGACGCGTATTTTTAAAGATGAATTGCTCATTACGCCGGAAGCGATCACGGGAACGAAGATGATTGGGGGATTTAGGGTGAAATAGAGGTTGGAATTTTTCCCTCGTAGAGTAGTTGGAACACGGATTGAAAGGATAAGACACGGATTTTTTCCCTCGTAGAGTAGTTGGAACACGGATTGAAAGGATAAGACACGGATTTTTCCCCTCGTAGAGTAGTTGGAACACGGATTGAAGGGATTAGATTTTCCCCTCGTAGAGTGATGGAACACGGATTGA
>JAYSZC010000060.1:0-5740 GCA_043738235.1 Lewinellaceae bacterium
TGCCTGATCAGGTATGAGGGAAGAGGAATGAGGGATGACCGAGTTCCATTCCTCATCCCTCATTCCTGTTAGTCGCGTTCGGCATCCCTCATTCCTCATCCCTCATTCCTGTATAAGCCAGCATGCCTCCCGTGAGATTGAAGAGGTTGTCAAAACCGAATTTTTCCTCCAGTTCGCAAATGGCTTGCGCACTGCGCGCGCCGGAGCGGCAATGCAATATCACTTTCATGTCTCGTGACAAACGTCCGGCATGGGTAGATATGTCAGCAAGGGGTATCAGTTCGCCGCCTAAGTTGGAGGCCTCGTATTCGTGCGGTTCGCGTACATCAATTAATTGGAATTGTTCTTCGGATTGCTGTAAATCGTATAATTCCCGGGCGCTGATTTCTTTGATCGGTATTTCAGCGGAGGTACTTTTCAGGCCGCAAAACAATTCATAGTCAATGAGTTCTGTGAGCGTCGGATGGGAGCCGTTGAGCGGATTGTCATCGCGGCGTCGAATGTTGAATGTGCGTGTTTTAAAACTCAGCGCATCAAAAATGACCAGCCGGCCGCTCAGGGGTTCGCCTGCGCCGCTGATAATTTTGATGACTTCGAGCGCCTGCATACTGCCGATGATACCCGGCAAAACGCCGAGTACGCCGCCTTCCGCGCAATTAGGCACCAGCCCGGGGGCAGGCGGTACAGGGTACAGGTCGCGGTAGTTCGGACCGCGTTCCCCTTGTTCATTCAAATAATTAAACACCGCAACCTGCCCTTCAAACTGATAAACGGATGCATACACGTTGGGTTTACCCGACAATACGCAGGCATCGTTGACTAAATAACGCGTCGGAAAATTATCCGTGCCGTCTGCCACCACGTCGTAATCCCGGAGAATGTCGAGCGCATTGTCCGAACGCAGGCGCGTGTGGTGTACCCGGATATCGATGTAGGGGTTCAGCGATTCGAGGCGGCTTTTGGCGGCATGGACTTTCGAGCGGCCTACGTCATTTTTCCCGAATAAGACCTGGCGTTGCAAGTTGCTGTCGTCCACGTCGTCAAAATCGACAATACCGATAACGCCCACGCCTGCTGCGGCTAAATACAATAACAAGGGGCTGCCTAATCCGCCCGAACCGACGACGAGCGCCCTGGCGGCTTTCAGTTTTTGCTGGGCGGCAAGTCCGAATTCGGGCAGGATGATGTGGCGGTCGTAACGCGCCATTTCCGCCGGAGAAAACCGGATATCTTCGTGGGATGACATGGTATTTATTTATATTTCTGTAAAAATAAACAAATGGGTCTGCAAAATGATTTAAATCAAGGTCTTGCCTGATATTTGGGTAATTATTGGTTTATTGCCACCGCAATGAAAGAAATTCGCCACATCGTCGACGTATATGGGCAAATCGACTTTTCTATACATAAAGCGGCCCTCGCCACGGTCGCACGTGTAGAAGGTTCCTCGTACCGGCGCACTGGGGCCAGGATGCTGGTGCTCGATAACGGCACCTATCTCGGCGGTATTAGCGGCGGTTGTCTCGAAGGCGACGCCCTGCGCCGGGCGCAAAAAGCAATTGCTTCCAATCAGCCTTCCGTTGTGACATACGATACCACCCGCGACGACCACAACCAAATCGGCATAGGATTGGGTTGCAATGGTATCATCGACGTGTTGTTTACCCCACTCGATCCGGCAAGCGCCAATAATCCGATTGCAGTCCTCCGGGAACGTATGAACAGCCGCCGGCCACAGCTGCTGGCTACCATAACGGGCTGCGAGACGCAACCGGATGTACTCGGCATTTCAGTGCCTTTTGAAAATCAGGCGCAATGGAAGCGCGATTTCCCCATTCCTGAAATAAGCGAAAAAGTGCCGGCCGATGCAATAAACGCTTTGAAAAACAGCGAAACCCAAACGTTGACGTATCAAACGGCTGCCGGCGATGCCGTGCGGGTTTGTCTGGAAGTGCTGCTGCCCGCCACACATCTCGTGCTTTTTGGCAGCAACAACGACATATATCCGATGGCCCGCATAGGAAAGGAACTCGGCTGGGATTTGACGGTGATGGCCAATCCCCTGAAAGTAGAAAAATCATTGTTTGCACTCACTGCGCAGGTGCTGCACCCGAAAGGAGCTGAACAACCTGTGATTGACGACTATACGGCTGTTGTGCTCATGGCGCACGACTACAAAACGGATATGCAAAACCTGCGAAACCTGCTGGATTCAGGAGCCAGGTACATCGGCCTGCTGGGTCCGCGCAAACGCGCGCAAAAAATGTACGACGCTTTTGAAACCGAAGGCATTACAATCTCCGATGACTTGATGGCACGCATTTTTGCACCTGCCGGACTGGACATCGGCGCATTGACCCCTGAAGAAATCGCCTTGTCTATTGCAGCTGAAATTCGCGCCTATTTTGCCGGAAGGCAGGGAGCGTCGCTGCGACTGAGGGAGGGGACAATTCATGAAAAAGGGTTTGATGGTTTGAAAGTTTGATGGTTTGATGGGGTTGCAGGGTTTGATGGTTTGAATTTTTACACAAACACGCTCTAATATGAAACACATTTATGCTTTTGAAAAATTGGCAGCCTGGCAAACGACACGAGAAATTGTCAAGCACATTTACCACAAAACGAAGTACTTTCCGAAAGAAGAGTTGTTTGGAATTATCAGTCAAATCCGACGAGCGGGAATTTCAATCAGTTGTAATTTAGCAGAAGGAAGTGGCAGAACTAGCGAAGGACAACAGACTCATTTTTATCAGATTGCCTACGCAAGTGCACTTTCTCAAACTATCAAACCTTCTTAACCACTCAACCCTTGCTACTCGACAACCACGGACGCACCATCAATTACCTTCGCCTCGCAGTCACCGACCGGTGCAACCTGCGTTGCCATTATTGTATGCCCGAACACGGTTTGCAGTGGCTGTCCCGTGCCGATTTATTGAGTTACGAGGAAATGCTGCGTTTGTGCCGCGTTTTGATAGGACTGGGAATCAACAAAGTGCGTATCACCGGTGGGGAGCCGTTTGTGCGAAAAGACCTGATGAAATTCCTCCGGGAACTTTCCCGGATAGAGGGCCTGCAGCAAATTAACCTCACCACCAATGGCGTCGTCACGGCGCCGCTGGTGCCGGAACTGAAAAAAATAGGCATCCGAAGCGTCAACCTCAGCCTCGATACACTCGACCGCGAGCGGTTTTTTCAAATTACCCGCCGCGACGAACTGCCGCATGTGCTCCAAACCATGGAGGCCCTGTTACAACACGATATTGCAGTGAAAATCAACGCCGTCGTTATGGACGGCCAAAATACGGACGACCTCATTCCATTAGCCAACATGGCGCAAGGCCTGCCGGTAGACGTACGGTTTATCGAAGAAATGCCCTTCAACGGCGGTGACCACTTCAATGCCATGCCGCTTTGGGATCACCGGCGCATCCTCGATACACTCCGCGCGGAATGGCCTGATCTGGAAAAAATTCCCGATCCGCCATTTTCTACTTCCATGAATTATCGCGTGCCGGGACATACCGGCACCATAGGCATTATAGCCGCGTGGTCGCGCACCTTTTGCGGCAGTTGCAACCGCATCCGCGTCACCCCACAAGGCGTTTTAAAAACCTGCCTGTATGACCACGGCGTACTGAACCTGCGCGACCTGATGCGGGAAGGATTGAGCGATTCGGCATTGGCGGATCATTTGGTATTTGCATTCAACCACCGCCATAAAGATGGCTGGGAAGCGGAAGAAGCCAGAAAAGGGATACCAGTGGAGGAATCCATGGCGACAATAGGCGGGTAACAGAAGTGAGAGGCGAGAAAGTGAGAAGTGAGAAGTGAGAAAGTGAGAAGTGAGGGATGACCGAGTGTGATCCCGGTGAGATTACAAAAAGAAGAAGACGCAACAACATGATAACTGTCAGCGAAGCCGAACAAATTATCCTGACACACTGCCAGGACTTTGGCGTGGAATCCCTGCCGTTTCTGTCCGCGCGTGGCCGGGTGCTGGCCGAAAATATCGCCGCCGATCGCGACCTGCCGCCCTACGACCGGGTGACCATGGACGGTATTGCCATCCGTTTTGCCGATTACGCAGCGGGTTGCCGCTCTTTCCAGATCGTCGCCACCCAGGCCGCCGGCGACCCGCCACCGACCGAACTGTATTCATCATTCATCATTCATCATTCATCATTTATTAAGCCTTGTATTGAGGTGATGACCGGCGCCGCCCGTTCTTCCGCCACCGACACCATCATTCCTTACGAAAACCTGCACATTGCCGACGGCATTGCCCACATCAAACAGGAGCCCGTTTTACTCGGGCAAAATGTCCATGTTCAAGGCAGCGACCGGCGGAGAGGCGACATAGTGATCTCCGCCGGACAAATCATCGGCCCAACGCATATCAACATGGCCGCCTCCGTGGGCAAATCCGAGTTGTTGGTAAAAAAACTGCCCCGCGTGGTTATTCTTTCCTCCGGCGACGAACTGGTCGACGTGACAGACACGCCGCTGCCTTACCAGATCCGCCGCTCGAACAACTATTCCACTCATACCGTCCTGAGACATTACGGTGTCGAAGCGCTGATGCTGCACTTGCCCGACAACCTGAATGCGATTCGCCAAGAGGTAGCCCGCCTGCAGTTGGAGTTCGACGTGATTTTGCTGAGCGGTGGCGTTTCTATGGGCAAATTCGACTACATCCCGCAGGCGCTCGAAGACACGGGCGTGCACATGCACTTTCACAAAGTGCGGCAACGGCCCGGCAAACCGTTCTGGTTCGGTACTTTCGGCGAACGCGGCGTAGTGTTCGCACTACCCGGCAACCCGGTTTCTACGTTTTTGTGCCTGCACCGCTATGTATTGCCCTGGCTGGAAACTTCGCTGGGTTTTCCTCCCGCGCCGCCCGCATACGCCATGTTGGCAAAAAAGGTGCGTTTCGAGCCGCAGATGTTGTATTTTATCCAGGTAAAACTGCGGCAGGATGCGGAAGCCCGTCTCTGGGCCGATCCGCTGGAAGGTCGCGGTTCGGGCGATTTTTCGAACCTGCTGGACACGGATGCGTTTCTGGAATTGCCGATGGAACGGACGGAATTTGAAGCGGGAGAGGTGTTTCGGGTGCTGCGGTTTAAGAAGTGAGAAGCGAGCGGTGATCTTTTTCTCAAAACACCTTACTTTTGTGTCATGCTACAGCCACTATTTTTAGAGAAACTGCCCCAGGTGAAGCAAATACTGCGGGAGCACCGGGTCAAAAGCGCCCATGCTTTTGGGTCGGTATGCACCGACCGGTTTGCAGATGACAGCGATATTGACTTGCTCGTAAGTTTTAAAAAAATTCCCTTTGGAGAATATGCCGAAAACTTTTGGTCTCTGGAAGAATCATTGAAAAACCTGCTTCAACGGGACGTGGATATCGTGGTAGAAAAAAACCTGCGCAATCCGTTTTTTATCAAAGTGATGAACCAGACCAAAACGCCGATTTATGAGTGACGAGCTACGCAAAACCTCAATCTTCTCCCACCTCGATTCCTCCGGCCACGCCACCATGGTGGACACCAATGCCAAACAAGTCACCAGGCGCAGCGCCACCGCCCGCAGCATTGTCGTGCTGCCGGAAGAAGTGCTGGCCCAACTTGTCGACGGCGCCGAATTGCGCTCTGCGAAAGGCGGCGTGTTCCAGACGGCCATACTGGCGGGCATCATGGCCGCCAAAAAAACCGGCGACCTGATCCCGCTTTGTCACCCG
>JAYSZC010000061.1:0-5719 GCA_043738235.1 Lewinellaceae bacterium
GTTGCGCTTCCGCTTACCGTGCCTGTACAGCCGCCCTGGCCTGTTACGCCGGTCAGCACATACATAGTGGTAGCCGTCGGGTTCATCGGGATCAGTGGGAATGGGTTGGAAGAAGTGGAAACCATATTGGCAACACCATTGGCTGTATAATTCAGGGTGTAAAATCCCTGGCCGGTAAACACAACATTCAAAGAAATAGCCGCTCCCTGACAAACCGTGGTATCGCCCGACAGTGTTGCCGTGACAGGCGGCTGCCAACTGACGCTTGGCCCGACTGCGACCGAGATACAGGGATCAGCCGGGTCTACACCCGCTCCCTGAGGGGTACCCGCTACCGCGAAAATAAAATAGCTGGTTCCGTCGGTAATGGAAGCACTGTTATAATTGAAAGATGGAGTCGTGCTGCTGTCTACAACCGTCCAGGCGCCGGGACTGCTGCCGCTACTTACTAAATAATACACCAAAACATCGCCCGTACCCAGTGCGCTGCCGGTCGGGGCGGAGAAACTGGCGGCAAAACCATTGCACAGCAGCAAAGGCGTCTGATCCATACTTCCGGCCTGTGTGGGACAACTGCAGGGAGCCATGCCGCTCGTGGTATCCTGCGCACAGTTAAATGTATCGCGCAGGAAAAATGAATACCCGGTTCCAAAAGCAATCGGGTCGCTGACAAATTGTGTTCCGGTAATGGTACCGGTATTTCCGGTAACGAAATAGGGCGCAAATCCGCCTGAAATATCAAATGTTACGGTGTAGGTAGCGGTATTTTCATCACAAACCGTTTGTACGTTCTGAATCGCCGGGCTGCCATATACGCCGATATTTACAACTCCTGAAACCGCACCGGTGCTGCAATACAGATCACTCACCGAATCCAGTTGAATCACTGTGTTTTGTGTCGGCGTGATCACCCATGAATAGGAATCATCCGCCAAGCCGGAAACAGTCGGGTCTGCAACACCAAATTGGGAGGTAGTAAAAGAGAAAGGCGCAGCACCTGCAAAATTGACGGTCAGTTCAATAGACGTTCCGGCACAAACAAGCGTATCAAAGGAAGTAAGCGCGCCAATCAGGCCGTTAAAAATGACCGGCGTGCCCTCTGCCACATCCAGGCAGGGATCGTTCAGATTGATCAAGCCGTTGCCATCCGGGTTACCGGCGATGGAGGAAATGTAATAGGTGGTATTGGTTAGCATGCCCGCCACAAAACCGAATGTCGGCGTACTACTCCAGGCAAGTATATTACCGATGGGCGTCAATCCGGGTTGATCATGGAAAATATACATCAACACGTCATTTTGATCCAGGGTATCACCCGTAACAGGCGCAACACTAACGCTGTCTGTCTGACAGGCAAATATTTGTGTCTGACTCATTACACCGGAGTCTGTCAGACAGCCGCAGTTGGCCATTCCGGCTGCGGTCGTCTGACCACAGTTGTTGGCATCGCTCAAAGAGAAGGAATAATTGCTAACAATCGGTATCGGAACGCTGGTAAAAGAGTCGTTTACAAAAGCTCCGACCAAGCCGCTTACATTAAAAGGCGCCGAACCGGCAGCCACAAACCGAATAATATATGTTTGTGTGGTGAGATTACAACTGATGTTCAGGTTTTGTATTTGCGGCGCCGTATTGACGGTTATCACTGCCGTGTCCGCAGCAGAAGTAATACAACGGGCGTCGCCTACCGAAACCAGCGTTACGGTAGTATTTATAGCCGGTTGAATGGCTAACTGGAAACTGGCACTCGGAATGTTGGCCTGTGTGGGCTGTTGTACACCGTTCAAGGCCCAGGTCAGCGAATAAGGCGGAACGCCGGTCAGCGTTACCGGAATGATAAACTGACTTCCGGCACAAACACTGCCGTTAGGCCCCAGCGAAGCGGTAGGCAAGGGGAAAAACACAACAGGTGTTCCCTGCGAAATTTTGATACATATATCCGTAGAATCTACGTTGCCATTGACATCCGGATTGCCTGCTATTGCTGAAATGTAGTAGGTGACCCCTGTTTGCATTCCCGGCTGGAAAGTAAAGGAAGGTGCTGTGTTCCAAGCCAGGATGGTACCGACAGGTATGGCGGGGTTGGTATGCAGAATAAATCGCAGTACGTCGTTGCCGTCATTGATAAAGTTGTTGTTGTGCGTAGCGGTAGCAATGGCCCCCACACAAACCTCTACCGTATCCGTCAAATCCATGGTGCCGGCATTCGTTAAACAATTGCAGGTGGAAGGGCCGCTCACTGTGATGTCGCCACAATCATTGGCATCATGGAAAACAAAATTATAACCCATTGCCTGGGGTATGGCGCTACTCGTAAATTGTGAACCGGTGAAAGTTCCGGGCACGGAACCGGATACCAGCGTAAGGGGCAAAGTAGCATTCAACACGTCAAAGGAGATGGTATAATCATTCGTTAAAGCATTGCAATTCAGTTGCAGGTTGGTATACGACGGCGGATAATTGACCGTAATCGTCGCCGATCCTTGCGCATTGCCTATACAACCCGGCGACTCGACACTGATTAACTGGTAAGTGGTCGTTACGTTGGTATTAACCGGGATAAAATACGGGTCTTCAAAAGTAGTATCGGGCGGTTGAACAACGCCATCTATACTGTACACGACGATAAATGGCTGCGTACCGGTTAAATCGATCATAATACTGGTATCCGCCGAGTTGCAAAAAGTATCGCTGCCCGACATTACAGCAGTAGGAGGTGTAAAAACAAATACGATCGCCTGACCCGACACGGTACCGTTGCAGACGCCATTGGTGACACTGACCATTCGGTAAATGGTGCCATTGATCGGGTTTACCGGAAAGGGAAAATTAGGGTTGCTGGTCGTAATGGGTGGTTGCGGAACGTTATTGGCGGAATATACAAACGTAAACGGCCCCGTACCGGTAAAGGTGAAATCAATACTGGTACCCGCTCCATTGGTACAGATTTGTTCTCCGCCTGATACAACTCCGGTGGGCACATCTGTTACCGTAACCACCGCATTGCCGGATACCGTACCACTACAGCCGTCTGCGCTGATACTTGTCAATATATAGGAAGTCGTGGAGGCGGGTGTGACCGGAAATGTAAAAATGCTATTAGTGGTTACAATTGGAGTCTGCGCAATGCCATTTGCGGTGTAATTAACGGTATAAGGCCCCGTTCCGGTAAAATTAATCGTCAGGTTTGTTGATGTATTGGCGCAAATAGTGGCAGTACCCGAGAGCGTTGCAGTAGCCGACGCCACTACTTCTACCGAATAAGTGCCACCGGCTGCTCCCGGGCAACCGGGCGCGTCCACACTTTCCAGCACATAATCGGTCATGCCGACGGCAGGTATGATCGGGATATTGAACGTGGTGTTTGGCGTTGTGATGGGCGCCTGGTTGACGCCGTTGACAGAATACACAAACGTATATGGGCCAGGACCCATAAAATCAAATCGCAAGGTATCGCTTTGTCCGCTGCAGAGCAGGTTGCCGCCATTCAGCAACAAACCGCTGGGGCTGGTTCCAACCGTAACCACACCCTGTCCGGAAACGGTGCCGACACATCCGCTTACATCCATACTAGTTAGTACGTACGTAGTATTTACTGCGGGTGAAACACTCAACGTGTATGGGTTGGCGGAAGTTGTAACGGGCGTTTGAGCAACGCCATTGGCCGTATAATTAAAAGTATAAGGCCCAGTACCGGTAAAGGTTACGGAAAGATTAGCGCTCTGTCCCTGACAAACGGATGTTGTACCGGAAAGGGTGGCGGTCGGGGCAGCGCCAACCGTAATTACATAAGTGCCTCCAATTGTGCCCGGACACCCGGAGGAGGTCACATTCACCAGGGTATACGTATTCACCCCACTGGTAGGGGCCGCATTGATGGTGTAAAATAGATCAGAAGTGGTGACAGGCGCCTGGTTGACACCGTTAATACTGTACACAAAAGTAAAAGGAGCGGTACCTGTTAATGCTACCTCTAATGGAATAGATTGGCCGTTACAAATTGTTGCATTGCCGGAAGTCAGGGTAGCCGTCGGCGGTGTTGTTACATTCACATTCGCGCTCCCGGAAACGGTGCCGGAACATCCGCTTACACTCAAACTGGTTAGTACGTACGCAGTATTTGCTGCGGGTGAAACACTCAGCGTGTAAGGGTTGGCGGAAGTTGTAACGGGCGTTTGAGCAACACCATTGGCCGTATAATTGAAAGTATAAGGCCCTGTACCGGTAAAGGTTACGGAAAGATTGGCGCTTTGTCCCTGACAAACGGATGTTGTGCCGGACAAGGTAGCCGTCGGGGCAGCGCCAACAGTAATTACATAAGTGCCCCCAACAGTGCCCGGACACCCGGAGGAGTTAACACTCACTAAAGTATAGGTATTTACGCCACTGGTAGGCGCCACATTCAGGGTGTAAACTACATCGGAAGTGGTGACAGGCGCCTGGTTGACACTGTTAATACTGTACACAAAAGTAAATGGCGCGGTGCCGGTAAACGCTACTTGCAGGGGTACAGACTGTCCGTTGCAAATAGTTGTATTGCCTGAAGTCAGGGCAGCCGTCGGCGGCGTTCTTACATTCACATTCGCACTCCCGGAACCGGCGCCGGTACAACTGCTTGCGGTGACGCTTGTCAGGGTAATGGTCGAGGGTTCCGTAAGCGATACCGGGAATTGAAACGGATCCGCATTGGTAACCATGGGCGCCTGGTCGACGCCGTTGATGGCAATAACAAATGTATATGGCGCACTGCCCCCTGAAAAATTGACGGACACCGTAGCATTCTGACCTAAGCATATATTATTGCTTCCCACGAGGCTTAATACACCGGAAGGCGCAGGACTCACGGCCTGCATTACCGAGGCATTGGCGCCGTTACAATTCGCATCCTGTAAACTCTGAATGCTGTAAGTGGTTGCTCCTGTGGGCGTTACGGGGATTTGAAACGGGCTGGTATTGGCGGTGAAACTATTCACCAGCATAGCGCCGGCAAATAAATTGAACGTCCAGGGGCCTGTGCCCGTAAAACTGACATTCAGGTTGGTTTGTGCGCCGGTACATACAGGCGTGGTAGGAGTGAATGTGGCCGTCGGCGCTGGAGAAACTGTAATCGTTGTCATCGTCGGCGGACCTGCACAAGCCCCTGTCGGCGTAAAGGTCAGGTTGACCACCCCGTTCTGGAGCGCGGGATTGAAGTTGGTGCCTGTGACGCCGGGACCAGACCAGTTGCCGTTGGGAACCAGCGGGTCGCGCAGGGCATTCAAACTGAAAATACCTGAATTGGCACATAAATTAGCGATACCCAGCACGGGTGTCGGACCTGGAACAACCGTCACCATGAAGGAAACGGGGTCGCCCGGACAGCCTGCCGAAGTCGGCGTCACCGTAATGGTTCCGACACGCGGGGTGGTAAGACCTGCCGGGGTGGCGAAATTGGCAATATTGCCATTGCCCGAAGCGCCCAGACCGATCAGCGTGTTGCTGTTTGTCCAGGCGTAGGTCGGTGCAGGAGTACCAGTACCGGTAAAGGCAGGTATCACGGCATTCTGACCCGAACAAACGGTAACATCGGCGGGTTGATTCACCGTGGGTTTTGCTACTCCGCTCACCCGCACATTGTCCCAAAAGTAGAACTCATCGTTGGCTTTGTTGGCGCCTGAGATGCGGATTTGAATACTTCCGCCTGTAAGTCCTGCAATGGTGGCTGTTCCGGTAGTTCCCG